>JBGSVC010000552.1:0-7254 GCA_041753175.1 Planctomycetaceae bacterium | reverse complement strand
TCGAGTAGTTGTTCATACCATTCGGTGACGTTGGGTTTGAACTCTGTGGAGATCGCATCGATGAAGACACGATTTTTCTTGGAGATGTCGGTTTCATCGAGCATGGCCCCGGTGTCTCGGGGGAGGCATTCGGTGAGGACTTTATAAAACTCGATCCAGGTGTCATCTTTGACCCCTTTGACATAACTGAGGGCTTCGTCTCTGAGGGCCTGATATTCGGCGACCTTGGTTTCGTATTCACTACGATATGTCCCGACCGTTGAGGAGTAGGTTTGGGCTTGTTGAAGCTGGGGGTCGAATCGGGCTTCAGAGACGGTACTGTAGGTACTGGCATAGCCGACTGCAGACAGGGATAGGCCCGCCAACAATGCGGCTGCGGAAACAACCGCCCAGGGTTTTTTCTGTCGAACGAGGCGTTCGTTGGCAATTTCCGGTGGGAGAAGGTTGATGCGGATATTCGAGCGATTAATTTGCTGAAGCGCCAAACCATAGGGGACGACAAACGTGGAGATATTTTCTTTGAACAGAGGAGCATTGACGACGCTGTCTCCGACGAGTCGATCAAACTGATCGACGCGTTGGACAGGATATTGCTGGAGGTGCTGTTCGAGATACTTCTGGAGCCCAGACATATTGAAACCGCCGCCGACACCAATGATTTTGGTGATTTTGGCTTCACGATTCGAACCTGCGAAGAAGTTGATGGATTTCTGGACTTCCCCTGCAAACTCGGTGAATACGGATTTCATCGCCTGAAAGACGGCGCGCGGGTCGGGTGAGCGGGTGGCATTGAGTTTGAGGTGTTCAGCTTTGGCGAAGGTGAGTTTCATTTCTTTAGTGAGCGCACGGGTGAAATGGTTGCCTCCCATGGGGATATTACGTGTCCAGATTTTATACCCGTTGGAAACAATCAGCGTGGTGCTGTCGGTCCCCATATCCATGATGAGCTGGTGTTCGTTGGATGAGGTCGCATCGTCGTCGTTATTGAGTTGCAGAGCATCGAAGTACAGGAAGTTAAACAGAGCCAGAGGAGCGATCTGGACGAGTTCGACTTCGACTTTATTTTCGAGAAATGGGCGCAGGTTTTTCATGACCTGATCGCGTTTCATGGCGAACAGTCCGATTTCTGCTTCGAGGGTGAAGCTGCCTTCACTCAAGCCGGCCCCGACGGGTTGGTAATCCCAGATGACATCTTCAAGAGGAAAGGGAATTTGTTGACGAGCTTCGTATTTGACGATTTCTGCAATTCGACTGGATTCAACAGGGGGGAGCTTGATGAAACGTGACAGTGCGTTGCTGCCGGGAAGAGCAATGGCGACGTGATCCCCTTCGACAGAATTGCGGGAGAGAAAGGTTTTCATCGCATCCCGAATCAGTTCATCAGGGATGGCATCAGGCTGGTTGAGAATTTTGGGGTGAGCGATGTAATCGAAATTTGTGGCGACAAGGAGGTTTTTGTCTCGTGATTTTTCGAGTCGGATGGCCTTCAGACCTGCTTGTCCGATTTCGATGCCCCAAGCTGCTTTATTGTCTGCCATATCTATGATGCTCCGAAGATGAGATCGTCAACGATGATCAGGTGGCAGGAGGCGTCGGAAGTATTATCGTTGACGCCCTGGCTGTTGATCAACAGTTGAATTGTTATTGACTGGTCATGTTATCGTTATGGGACATATTCTTCAAAACTGTATTGATTTAAGTCGTTTGAGGTCTACTGTAAGTTACAAGGACTCAAACGAGAGTCTTGTGAAATTGTTAACAGTTTGTACAAACTCATTCGTATGATTGTCGTGCTGCAACAGTTAGATGGATCGAACATAACGAAAGTTCCATCAAATTTTTTGTTGTTAGCCAAGACACAGCATGCTGACTTTCCACGCCGCTTCTGAGGAGATCAGACGTCGGCAAACCGTTACCAGACTGTGAGTTGGAAATGATTAGAAAGAAGTGATCTTATATTTTCAACGGGAATTACGTCAAAGACAAGAGACAATTTGAAACTGACGGGAATTCGCGTGTTTATGAGCTTGCTCCATCATACTGTACAACGACAGTTGTTCCCAGAGTGAGATCAGCACGAACAGGGTTATCGATTGAATTATGACAGAATGGCCGATTGAATGGATTATCTGCACAGAGATTGAGTCCCAGGTGAAGGGTTGTCGGGCCGTTTAAGAGGTGTGATTGTGGACGAAGCGGTTATGATGTTCTTTATGACGGGGGTCTTTGACAGGGGACCGACTCTGTCTTGTGCGTTTGGACCTGCCTGAAATTGCAAATTGAACAGGAAAGAGAAGCCGAGTTGTCCTCGAATACGAACCGACTGAAAATCCTGGTATTGGATGCTGATCTTGGGAAGACTTGCCGACAGGGACGTGAAAAAGAGTTGACGGCGCTGGTGGAAGCGTTTCGCTGGGCTTTTCATCCGGTTCTCGTGACTCGCTTTGGATGTCCTGACCTGATCAGTCTGGACCGGTTGATGACAGAGTTTCAGAGCAATTCAGAGGATCAGCAGGCCCGCCCGAGTGAAACCGTTTTGTTGCTTCCCCAGCAATTTGTCGAGAGTTTCGAGAGCCGGATCAAGCGACTGGGTCTGGCAGAAAAGCCAAGTCTGTTGGTGGTCAACGAGACGGGCTTGATCTCACGCAAACCGAAAGACGCTGGTGAGAAAACCGGTCCAGAGTTGATGGCTGAGGAACTGACGGAGGAGTTAACGCGTTTTCAAAGTCAGGAGCCAGAGATCCTCGGGAAGTTTCTGGCGGTAGGCACGAGCTATTTGATATTTCGGTTGTTCGCGGCGCTTTCGTATCATGAGAACTGCTATAGCCTGTCAGAATTTCACCGTTTGCTCAGCGAAGCGGCGGAGTGTGCTGTGGCTGGAAACGCCGAGTCTGCCAGTCAGCTATGGACAAGTTGTCTGGCGGCGCTGGGTGAAGCGCGGAAATCCTTCTATTACCGCGATCCGATTTTACTAATGCTGCATCTGGTTCCACGGGGGGCGCATGCACCCGAGATCGAAGAGATGATGAGGTCGATGCTGGCGAAGACCTCGGACGGTGATGTGTTGAATGTAATGCTGGGAGAGAATGAGGCGTTGTGGCGGCGTGATCCACAGACAACGGACGAAACCCTTGATTCTGCCCGAGATGTCTTCCAGAAACTCGCACAAGAGCGAACGCTGAGTTTGATCTATGGCTGTTCAGAAATTGACTTTGGAGGGAATTCGCCGATCAGTCAGATGGTCAGACGCATGCAACGTCTGGAGGACGACTTGCAATTACCCAAAGAGATTTCGCATCGCAGTTGGGGGACATATCAGCAGTCACTATCTGCCTTTTTGCCAGGTTATCTGGTGAATTTTGGTTTTGAGTCGGCATTGCATGTGGCATTTGAAGATGGTCAGATGCCGGGGTCTCGATTCCAGTCTGGACTCTGGGAAGGATGTGACCAGAGTCATTTGGTGGCGCTGTTTGAAAAGCCCTTGCCGGTAGACCGCGCCTCTTCACTGATCACCTTTGCGGAAGGATTGGCGGAAACATTGAGCTACCATTATCACTCCTCTGCGGTGACTGCCTGCTGGGGTGTGAAGGTGCATCAATGGTGGAGTGATCTGGAGATGATCACCAGAGCGGTGCCCATTTTTGGTGAATTTCAGTCATTACCAAACTGGCTGGAGCAACTTTCGGACGGTGATTCTGATCGTGATTTTCGTCCTGATCCTGCAGCTTATCAGAGCCAGGCGTTGTCGAAATCTGTAGCGCGGGGTCTAGTCGATCCGATTTCTTCTGTCTCGAAATGTCACGGATTAAATCAGCAAGAAATATCCCATGGGTTTTATAAAACCGTTTTATCGGTTTTAGGAGACTATAACGGTGTTGAGGAGACAGTCGAAGAAAAACTGGCGCGACGACTCATGTTGAATAAAGAGCCTGTTGAGGAAGAGAGTTTGCTGTTGTGCCAGCCCAATTCCCACACGGTGAGTATGGATCGCTTTGCTGAAGGTCATGATTTCAGCAAGGTTCGACGGATTCCACATGCCGACGTTGCTGGATGCGGGTATCGCTGGATTACTAAGACGGCTGAGAGTGAAGTCACAGCGAATTGGAAAGTTGTTGCAGCGCCTGAGAAAAAACAATCTTTGTTGAAATCCGTCGCCTCGACGTTTCAACGTCAGCCTGAACGTGTGCGGGTGGAATATGCAGACGGCCAGATTACCAACGGACTGGTGAGTGTGACGATCAATCGTCTGACAGGGGGGATTCGTGAGATTCGGGATTTGACGAGTCGGCAACGAAGTTTTTTAGTCAATCATGCCAGTTGTCAACTCGGTTATCGTTATCCGTTTGAAAAGTCGTTGCATCCCGATTTTGGACAGGCCGGCCTGGGAGGGGGTGCAAAAACGACGCGCTATGCGGTCTTGATTGCTGATCAAGTTCAACTGGAACAATGGGACAATGTGGGGGCAAGGATTTTGTCGGAGGGGGAATTGGTTGATCCCTCCTCGACAGAAACCGTCTGCCGGTTTCGACAAACGGTCACGTTGTGGGCTGGGAGGAAAGAAGTTGACCTTGAATATTCTTTGGAGCCAGTACATTTGCCCCAGCGCGATCCCTGGGGTAATTATTACGCGCTGCGTCTGGCGTGGCGTGATTCGAATAGTCTGATTCGAGGGGGATTGCAGGAATGCGTGTATGAACTCAAGGGAACGCAGATTGAGTCGACTTCTGGCATCGAAATCTCGACGGAGTTTGAACGGTTAAAACTGTTAAGCCAGTCACGTCCTTATTATCGACTTGATGACGATCATAAACTCGATGCCCTGATGATTGTTTCGGGTGAAAGCGAACGTGAGTTTCGATACCGCATCAGCCTGGATGATCAACCATTAGTTGTCTCAAACCAGCACTTCCCGGGCGTGCACCATGCGACTCCCTGGAAATGCCTTCCGAAAGATCCCATGAAGCGGACGGGGTGGTTTTTTCATGTCAGTCATCGACAAATCCAGATAACACATTGGGAGTTCATGGACGCTGACTCACACTCCGAGTGTGTACGTGTGCGGATGATGCTGCGTGAAAGCGAAGGTGGTTTTGTGAGAGGATCTGTGAAGTGTGCGTTTCAGATCACATCGGCCAGGAGATTGGATTGGAAAGGTGACGATGTTAAGAATGTGTTGTCGCCGGAGGGGAATTCTGTTGACATTGTGCTGGGTGGATTTGAGATGATGCATCTTGAGATGACGCTGCCAAAGATTTCCAGTATGTCGATTGTCGCCAAGAATTAGGGAAGTGTTTTTCAGTCCAGGATAAGAGAGTGCAGGATGTCGGTGGTGTATGTGAAGCGATACCGGATGACGCTGTCTTTGGAAGGGCGTGTGATAGAAGCGCCGCAATTGCCTGAAGGTTATCGGTGGGAACGCTGGTCGCGTGAACTGTTGGCTCGGCATGCGGAAACGAAATATCTCAGTTTCACGGACGAATTTGACAGCATCATTTTCCCGGCGCTGGGTAAGTTATCGGGATGCCTGCAGTTGATGCAGGAGATATCGGGAAAGCATACGTTTGTGCCTGAAGCAACATGGCTGTTGATGTATGAGGGGGAGCGTCGGGTTGAATGTTGTGGGACCATTCAAGGCTTATCTGGATCGCCAAAACTGGGATCCATCCAGAATGTGGGGATCACTCCGGATCATCGAGGCAAGGGGCTGGGGCGGATGCTGGTGTTGAAGTCGGTCAGTGGATTTCGCGATTTCGGATTTCAAGCCGTCTTTTTGGAAGTCACGGTTGATAATGAGCGGGCTGTAAAACTCTATGAACAATTGGGATTTCAGATCACACGAACGATGTATCGAATGGTCGAGTTTCGAGGTCGATTGACGGCCAACGGCGAGTTGAAGTTTAAAACGTGATGACGTTGACAGACCTGTCTTTGAGAAAATCGGAGAGCGGCTGTCCCATCGGTTTAACATCGAGCTTGAGATCACGCAGTTTCTCGGTCACGCCGTAAGAATTTGCGCAGACAATGCAGGCCTGGGTTTTGATCCCATCGTCCTGCATGCTCTTGAGTTTGGCTTGAATCTCAAGGTCTTCGGAAAGAAGTTTAGCGCTGGGTCCCCAGACAATCAGACGGACATCGCGGTACCATTTCGAAGTTTTTGCAGCGTGTGTGTACATTAAAGCGACCCGATGGGCTATCTCTGGATCGCCACTGGTCCAGAGGACGATGAGTTCAGTCGGTTCGTCAACCTGGGTGGTGTTGAAAGAGGCGACGCCGAGTGTGATGACAAGAATTAAGGGGAGCAGTAGTTGGGACAGGCAACCTGGGTTCATAGGAGCTCTCCGGAATTGTGCATGATGCTCAGAATATTGACTGATGCCGAATCATAAAGAGACTTCAGGTTTGGGAGGTCTTGGACCCTGGTATTGATAATACGTGCAGGCCAGAGGGCCATTGTAGAGTTTTCTGCGTCGATCGGCGATTTTTCCGTAAAACTGTTCGAAGCGTTCCAGAGCCGTGATGATGTAGGTCGACCAGGTGGGAAGTTGAGAAAACTTTTCACCCATCAGGGTCGCGAGTTTCTGGGCCTGTTCTTCGTCGCCGAGACGTTCACCATAAGGGGGATTGGTGATAAGGCATCCAAATTGACGCTGAGTGCTAAACTGTTCGAATGGTCGTTGTTGAATGTGGACGCAATCTGAGAGTCCGGCTTGTGCGAGCGCATAGAGAGCCAGCTTGATAGCCTGGGGGTCGTGGTCGTAGCCGATGATTTGTCCTTTGTCAGCCAGGGGAATCATTTTTGAGCCTGCAGCCTGACGTCCTTCAGGCCAGCGAGCGGCATCGATCCAGGGGAATTTTTCTGCAGCAAACTCACGATTGAGTCCGGGTGGTTGATTGCGGGCAATCATGGCCGCTTCAATCAAGATTGTACCCGAGCCACAGAAGGGGTCGATGAGAAGACGATCTTTGTTCCAGTAACTGAGTAGAACGAGAGCGGCGGCGAGAGTTTCACGCAAGGGGGCTTCACCCGTGAGTTTGCGATAGCCTCGTTTGTGAAGGCCTGGTCCGCAGGTATTTAAGGAGAGCGTGACTTCATCTTTCTCGATGCTGCATTCAATCGCGCAGGTGTGTCCGGTTTCGGGAAATTGTTTCTGACCATAGGCGACGGCGAGTCGTTCGACGATTGCTTTTTTGACGATCTTCTGGGTATTGGGGATGCTGTTAATCGTTGATTTATTGAGACGGACGGTGACAGGA
>JBGSVC010000551.1:0-2088 GCA_041753175.1 Planctomycetaceae bacterium | reverse complement strand
TGCTGTCGGCCGACATACCTGCAAACGGAAATTCAACATTGAGTAGCCGTTGGAACTGCGAACAGGACTCAAGGCCAAACCAGGCCGCTTCAGCATCTACGACAAACAAGGACCCGAATCCTTCGGTCGGGTCAGGTTGCTGGCAGAAAGAAATAGTTAGCCACGGCGGCACCTCCATCATCGAGTAGTCGGTATGCAAAGGAAGTAAACGAAGTTGATTGCCCATCAAATGCTGGCCGGGCCTAACCTCCGCTTGGATTGCTCCACCACCATGTTCGCCTTCAAAGTGAGGGTTGCCAAGCAAACAAGTCCAACCAATCAAAAGTTCGTTCGCGTTGATGGGAGAGAACCCTCGTATTTGAACAAAGCCCTGTTCAAGAAGTACTTCGTTGACAAAACCAACGGTGGTTCGTACATGTGCGTCGGAAAGCAATGATGAGCGGATAGAAGACGCATACTTGAACGGATCAGCACCTGCGATTGGCACTTTCCGAAATGCAGTCGCCAAAGTCTCAAGAAAACGGGCATCGGGCAGAATCATGAATCGTCGATCCAATAAAAAGGACCGCCGGTCAAAAATGACTTGCGGCCCAGAGTGTGAACTAACGATCAGTATTTATCCTAACGGCAATCTTTAGTCGAGCAGCGATGAGATCTCACACCAGTCATACTTTCCCCGAACTCCTCAACCCAGAGACGTTGTGTGTCTTCCCAGGCGAGTTCGTTTTCTCGTTTGTCTTCTTCGCCTTGATTTCCGAAGTATGGATCATGGTGAACGTAGTACCCAAAAATTCGATGGCAGTCATCAGTGTACTTTCTGGTGTCCAGGATGTGGTAGTGCCAAATTAGGTCCAGCAAAGCACTCGGCACGAGCGACTTGTGAGGATAGAGCTTTCGCAGTGTTAAGAAGCGACGGTACGCGAGAGAAGCCGACACCGGCTCGATCGTTTCACCGGATACAAGTTCGCCCTCTCGTTCCATCTTGAAAAAGATGGGTGCGAGATCAACGTCAACCAATTCGACGCCTTCGCCTGAAATCGTTTGTTTGTTTACCATCGTGTTCCCTAAGTAGGTTCAAAATGCCCAGGATTAACCAACTAACGATTATCCCGGTCGACGTGTGCCCGTCAACTAGGGAAACGGGGTGTTTCGCCATCACCTAACCACTTCGTCGTCCAAAGGCAATTTTCCTCGCAGGAAAAATTTCCCGACCAATCGTTTGAAAGCAAGATGCTAAGCGCACTTGGAATAGGACATTTGGCATAGCACCAGCAGGAACCCCAGTGATCGACAGCCAATTCACACGAAAGCTCCCATTTGATTGTTCCCAAAATATCGTTACGCCGCCAAAACCCTCCCAGTCATGGCCTTTGCAATGACAAGCGAATTAACAGACTTTTAACGATGTCGTTTAGCCGCACCGACTCAAATAAGGTCGTCAACTGCCACGTCGGCTTGCGACAGATGACGGACGGCGTAGACAAGGACTCGGGCATCATCGAACGAGAAAAGGACACGATGCGTGGAGCGTCCCGAAACGCCGAAGTTCAACTGATGCAACTGGAATTCGAACGCATCCGCTTCACGGGCAAGCGGATGCTGCTCGGCCTCGCTGGCAAGTCTTGAGATTGCGGATTCAATTTCGACCAGCCATCGAGCCGCTTGGGGGACCGACCGGTTCTCTGCCCACCACGACGCCGATTCGTAAAGCTGTATCGTGGCTCGCGGAAGTAGCTGGACAACTCGGGTCAATCTGCGATCCCTAGTTTCCGACGTACATCTGCGAAAGCATCCGCGAGTGGCTGCGCTCTGCCCTGCGCGTCATCGATGATGCCTTGGCGCACGTCTGCTACGGCCTCGGCGTATTCGGAGCCTTGCCGCCATTGCCTGACGAGTTCCTCAAGCGACGAACAATCGTCACCGCTTTCGACTCGGCGTGAAGCAAATTGAACGAAGTCACGAAGTTCGGATTGAGTTGATTGGGTCTGCATCGAAAGTCCTCCATCAAGATTCTAATCGATCAACCCCAACCGTGTCAAAACACGGGGAAACAATGCGATGTCGCCCGTGCGATGGCAAGTTGCAACG
>JBGSVC010000550.1:0-3015 GCA_041753175.1 Planctomycetaceae bacterium | reverse complement strand
CAGACAGCCACGTTTCAGCCTTTCCATGTGATGACTAGATTATCCCGATGGATGACTTCACTGTAAGAAGCGGGGCCCAACAACGATTGGATTTCGTCCATACGTTTTCCGTGAATTTGACGGAGGGTATCGGAGTCGAAGTTGGTCAGCCCTCGGGCAAATTCAAAACCTGAAGGACCAGTAATTGAGAGGATCTCGCCGACATCGAATCCCCCCGCCAGTTCCTTGATGCCGATCGCCAGCAAAGACTTCCCCTTTTTCGTAAGGGCTTCAACGGCACCATCATCAACCATCAACATCCCCCGTGGTTTGACCGTAAAACCGATCCACCGTTTCCATGCCGAAACAGATTCACCCTGGGCAAGAAACAACGTCCCGACGTCTTCACCTTTGAGAATCCTGATCAGAACATCGGGTTGTCGGCCGTGGGCCAGGATGACGCTTTCACCCACTTGTGTTGCCGAACGAATGGCTTGAAGTTTCGATTGCATGCCTCCGGTCCCTAAGCGTGTTTTCGTCGGCTGTGCCATATTGAGCACCTCAGGTGACCAGTGATCGACGACAGAAACAAGATTACTGGCAGGGTCTCGCGGATCGCCGTCGAAGAGTCCATCGACAGACGAGAGAATGATGAGCAGCGGGGAATCGATTAAATACGTCACCATTGCGGCCAGGGCGTCGTTGTCTCCAAATTTGATTTCGGCAGTGCTGACAGTGTCATTTTCATTGATGACGGGAATCGTGCCATATTCAAAAAGCGTCCGCAACGTATTGCGAATGTTGAGATAGCGTGTGCGGTCCTGAAAATCTTCCGCAGTCAGCAAGACTTGTGAGGCATGATATCCGAACTGGGCAAATGCCTGATCGTAGAGTCGAATCAAATGGGCCTGTCCCGTCGCCGCAACAGCTTGTAAATGAGCCAGATCTTTCGGACGCTCTCTCAGACCCAGGCGTTCCATTCCGACGCCGACAGCCCCGCTGGAAACGAGTACAACCCGTTTGCCAGACTGTTTGACTTCATGAATCTGGGCGGCAAAGCGTTCAATCTGCGAGGGATCAATCGTGCCATCTTCGCGCGAGAGAACATTTGTCCCGATTTTAACAACCAGAGTTTGAGATGTCTGGACGACTTCATGGCGCGTAATGCTGTTCATAATCTTCAAGATGCGAGTACGCAAAATTGTTCTTGAGAAGAAAAAATATTCGGTTCAAGCCTGACTTTTCAATCGCCATTGCTGAACTCACGAGATTGACGAGAATCCGAGCATCATAACATTTCAGGACCGCTTGAATATCATCGCCAGGATTGATCGAGAGAAATTGATGCGTCGTTAGCGAATTTTTGATGAGGAATTCCGTAACGTTCAAATTGCTTTCAGCCTCAGTTCTCATATAATCAAAGTCTATCGACACCCCCGACAGTTCCTGGGAAGTCCCTTTCACGACTCCTGATGACTCTCGGAATGCGACTGTGCCCGATGACTGTGGCCGATGACTGTGTGGGAAGATGGGTTGGATTTTTTCCAATTCTTCAATCGTCTTCTCCAAAACAAATCACTGATTTGATCATCGACTGCCATTTCTTCTAACAGCAAACAAATCCGCTCACGCGACTCCCGCTTACGGAATAGGGATTCTGACTCATGGCTGAATTACACCACGAATGTGGTATTGCTGCGATCTATCATGTCCCCCAAAAATCGACGACTGCCAGTGGTTTGCATGTTCTGATCCCGGGAGATCCAGAAAAAGCCCGAGAGTATCCGGAAGGGACGGCGATGCTCATGCCACAAATTCTGCAGGATATGCAGAATCGTGGTCAACTGGCTGCTGGAATGACATCCTGTCATTATCATCGAAATCAGATTATCGATACTCATAAAGATGTCGGGTCAGTGGCTGAAGTCTTTCGTCTCAATCACCTCGATTCTTCCAAAAAACTGATGGAAGACAATATGGGGCATGCTGCCATCGGGCATGTTCGTTATGCCACCTGCGGACCGGAAGATCGTAGCTATGCGCAGCCTTTCGAGCGTCACCACATCCAGAAATCGAAGTGGTTCAGCTTCGCATTTAACGGCCAGCTTTCTAATTATGAACATCTCAAAGCGGAAATGACCAAGCAGTCTGATTTCCATCTGGCTCGGGAAACGGATACCGAAATCATCATGCATCTGATCTCACAGGAGATCTCCAAACACGGCACCGACGACTATGCATCCATGATGAACCGACTGTCAAAAAAACTGGATGGCTCCTATAACATCGTCTATCTGAATGCCTTGGGAGACATGTTTGTCTCCCGCGACCCTCTGGGCATCAGACCATTGTGTTATGCACAGGATGGTCCGTTGTTTGTCGCGGCCAGTGAGAGCGTGGCAATCACCAATCTGGGAATCAGCGAAGCTCATATCAAACATCTTGAGCCCGGCCAGATCATTATTATTAAACAGGGGAAGTTACATATTGAGCAATATGCTCCATCGCCACGTAAAGCCCACTGCTTTTTTGAGTGGATTTATTTTGCCAACGTCGCCAGTACGCTCGACGATCGCAGTGTCTATCTGGCTCGCAAAAAACTCGGCGAAGAACTTGCCCGGCAGGAACTTCTTGATCCTCAAGATCCTGATCTGATGGTTGTCCCTGTCCCGGATACTGCCAAAGCGGCTGCAGGCAGCATGGCGTACGAATTGAAAATTCCCTGTCTGGAGGGACTCATTCGTAATCGATACGTCGGTCGCACGTTTATCGAGGGGACCAATCGCAAGGTGCGCGCCCGGGCCAAGTACACAGCACTCTCGCATGTCATGAAGGGCAAAAAAGTCATCCTTGTCGATGATACCATTGTCCGTAGTACCACGATGGGAGAACTGATTCGCAAAGTCCGCGATCAGGGCGAAGCCAAGGAAGTTCATGTGCGGGTCGCCTGCCCTCCGATCATCGCGCCCTGCTATTACGGTATCGATATCCGCGAAATCAAAGAGCTCTTTGCTCCCAAGTATCTCGATGGCGACT
>JBGSVC010000549.1:0-11192 GCA_041753175.1 Planctomycetaceae bacterium | reverse complement strand
ATCAAGGCTGACATGCACTTGCGGAAGCATGTATGGACTCCGTACTCACCAGAGTTTTCTATCAAATCGCTGTACTATCAATAAAGTTAACAGTCATGATGGACTTATCAAAACTCGATTTTTTCAAACTACAACCACAATGTCACCTTTGATCGCAAATTTTCCGGGAGGCGTTTCATCACTTCTTTTTTCGTTTGGTGATCCTGGTAGCGGGTGCTGAAGTGGCCGAGAATGATGAGTTCGTTCTCGAAAAGCGCGGCGCGTTCGAGAATGTCGTCTAAATGCGTGTGGCCGAATTTGTGTATTTTTTCCTTACGATGCTCGGGGCGGAAAAATGTCAGTTCGGTGATCAGCACAGTTGACTGGTAGATGTCGGGATGGGAATCAAGCCCTTTGGGAGATGTGTCTCCCAGATAGGCCACCAGTGGCTGCCGGACTTCCTGAGTCACTTCCGTTCCTGCGATTCTCAGTTCGCGAATTTCGTTATTCGTTTTCCCTTTGAATTCCTCCAAGAGTTTACGACGTCGGGCATACACCAGATACCCCACTGAGGGGACGGTGTGGGTCGTGGGGACGACCCGGACAATGTGCTCTCTGGAAAGCTCGATTTCCTGTCCGGCTTCAACCCCGACCAGATTGACGTGCATTCGGCCGCGATCCAGGCGTTGCCACGCTTTGAGGAGTCGCTCAACGTCGTCATGGATTTCTAAAGGAACATAAATGGTCGGGGGAGACATTTTCATCATGCGACGCCGCGCGACCAATGTCGGCAGACCGGCCATGTGGTCGAGATGTCCGTGAGTGACGAAGAACGTTGGAGTCCCGGCGAACGACCATGGACTGGCCCCCAGATCGAAACCGAGTTTGAGTTCGGCGATCCGCCAATAACTTTGCACCGCTGCACGGCTGTATCCGTCAATCGTCAAGCCGCGGTGACAAATGGATTTAAGGGGGAGATTTTCGACCGCGACATCGCTGACTTCGACAGGTCCGTTTCCCTGATACTCTGATGAATTCAAAACACATTCCTGGCGTGAAAAAAAGCATCCAAACAACGAGCATCCACACTTTTGACTGACCTCGTTCATCTTCGCAGGTTCAGATTCAGAATGCGAGTTGGAGAGAAAAATTGGCTTGCTGCGACGGCCTATTCAGTCAAAAACCACTTACCCGCCCGCCACCTGCCCAAAACGCATGCAGTCCAACCATTGAGCATAAATGCACGCATTAATAGCACGCGAGCAGCAATGAAGGCCAACAACAGTCGCAGGAAACGCCATCGCCTAGCCAGAATGATCGTTCCTGCATACTTATTGATCGATATTGCACACGCATAGCGCATACTGATGCTTCGCGAGTGTCAAAATGAGGGTTGTATGGCTTTGTGTAATTTTCACGAAGAATGTGATTATTGGGGGTGCCAAGGTGTTTTCGATGTGATAACATCATCAAAGTGATAGCACTTTCGTTTCAGGTGATGACTGAGTGACGATAGATAGTTGCTGTCTGATCTTTTGGTGCGCAACGTTTGAGGTATCCCTGGCTGGCGTTTTATTCTGGCCAAAGCGATGGTTTTTGCGTTCCACCGTTGAAGATCTACTGGCTATTCGATGAGTAACAGCGTACGTGTCTTTCAGGGATCGAGAGGAATTTAAAGGTTCGCGGCCAGAAGCTTGAGAACTCACATTTATGTGATTGCAAGAGGCAAGGCATCGGACCGGGAAGGGAGAAAGCCCATGTTGGTTCTGTCACGAAAATCAGGAGAGAAGATTCAGATCGGGGACAACATCTCGTTGACCATCGTTCGAATCGGACCAAATTCTGTCCGCATCGGGATTGAAGCGCCTCGCGAAATGAGCATTCTTCGCGAAGAACTTCAGCCAGCTCAAAACGCCGAAGCCACTTTGGCGATGGCTTCAAAAGCCTCCTGAGCGAAATAGAAAACAAGACATCTCAGCGATACTGGTTTCCAGTTTCTTGAAATGTCCCCTTAAAAAACCTGCTGAATCTCAGCAGGTTTTTTTTATGCGCGCTGCTACCAAAGTGTCAGTTGACCATCCACTTTGCGGCGATCGTCGACTCTCGCAAAGCACCTGAAACCGGGACGCTGCTGAAGAACCTGACCATTGCATCCTTACGCCCATCATGAAATTCATCGGGCGTCGACGTCATCAAGAGAATTGCCGTTGCGGCCCGTATTGTTTTATTCAATACTCCAGCCTGGACAACGACCCTAGATCAATGCGGGCAACCAGCTTGAATGGCCCCGCGACTGACTTCCCTGCCTGAAAACGGACTCTATGGCCAGCCTGCCCCCACCGAACATTCCAGACTCCAGCCGCACACGCGAGCATCTCGTGGAGCTGGATGGAATTCGTGGCATCGCGATTTTGATGGTGCTATGGAATCATGCGGGCTGGGATCCGATCCCGACGTTGAGAACTCAACTGAGCGCTTTAGGAGTCGACCTGTTTTTCTTTTTAAGCGGTTTTCTGATCACACGGATTCGCCTCTTTGAACAGTCACAGCAGATTTCTCTGAATGAGTTCTGGATCCGTCGAGCGGCGCGAATTTTCCCAGCGGCCTACCTGTGCCTGCTGGGGACCTGGACTGTCTTTGGCAGTAGTGGAGAACTGATTTGCTCGTGCTTTTATGTCACAAATTTGTATGAACTGTTCTTTACTCAGCAGTCACTGAGCAGTGTCAGCCAGTTTTGGTCGTTATGCTGCGAAGAACAATTCTATTTGTTTTGGCCCTTTTTACTGTTGGCAGCCGGTCGATTTGTCACGCGGACAACATTCATTCTCATGACGCTATTCATGCTGTGCGCATTGATATTGCCAGTGCTCGCAGAGTTAGCGGGGTTTGAAAAAGCATTCTGTGATATCTTGCTAAGACGACAGGTTTTTACGCGTGGCTGGCCTTTAATCGCAGGTTCTGCGCTGGCGGTCATTGAACCCTACATTCGGCGATCATTGCGTCGAGAATGCCTGCTGTTGGGGGGCATCCTCATATTTGCATTACTGATGATGGTGATCAAGTATGCGATTGATGGCTATTGCAGCCTTCATCAGTTGACTAATCCGTTTGGTATTTTCAGCAAGCAATGCCTGATGGGGGCCGTCCTCCTGAGCGGAATTATCTTCCATGATGCCAACATCTGGTCGCCGTTCAAACTTGCCTTGTTCTGCTGGATTGGGAGCATTAGCTACGGACTTTATCTGTACCAATGGCCGATTTTTCATTATCTGGGACACGACCATCAAACACTGATGCTCTCCTTAGCGGGGATCGGGCTGACGTTTGCGATCGCCATTGCCAGCTACTATTTGTTTGAACGTCCCATCATTCAATGGAGCCGCCGATATACGAAAGCCAAACGAAAGCCGATTTAAGGCTATGCTTGTGAGCGAAAAGCAGTCGAGCTTGATGAGCAAAGGGAGGATAGACTCATCAAGAAACACCAGGTTTCAGGCGATTTTGGGGAGTGTTAAGAGATGAGTTGTTGATTCATGCGGACTGCAACGCCGTGCTGCTGCAAGTAGGCTTTGGTCTGTGAGATTGTGAATTCGCCGTAATGAAAAATACTGGCTGCGAGGGCCGCTGAGGCTCCCCCAGTTGTCAGGACATCAACCATATGTTGGGGATGACCGCAACCTCCACTGGCGACAACGGGAATTGTCACCGCAGAGGCGACAGCGGAGGTGATTTCCAGATCAAATCCATCTTTCGTGCCATCAGCATCCATACTGGTGAGCACAATTTCTCCAGCGCCCAAGGCTTCAATATGTTTGGCCCACTCAACGGCTTGCAGCCCCGTGGGCTTGCGTCCGCCGTTGATATGCACGTCCCAGAATTCCTGACCGTCTTTGATCACCCGCTTGGGATCAATGTTGACGACAATACATTGACTGCCAAATCGCAGCGCAGCCTCTTTGACAAATTCGGGATTATTCACCGCCGCCGAATTGATAGAAACTTTATCACAGCCTGCGTGCAAGAGCGTACGGATATCATCGAGAGTGCGAATGCCGCCGCCGACTGTCAGAGGCATGAAAACGACATCGGCCGTACGACGGACGACGTCGAGAATGATTTCGCGTTGTTCGTGTGAAGCTGTAATGTCGAGGAAAACCAGTTCATCTGCTCCTTCGTCTTCATAGCGTTTTGCGACTTCGACAGGATCTCCTGCATCCTGCAAATTTAGGAAATTGACCCCTTTGACGACGCGTCCGGCATGCACATCCAGACAGGGGATAATCCGTTTTGTCAGCATTTCATCTTCCTTTTGAGCATCAATTACTGCTGGAAAGGATAACAAAAAAAGCCGACGGTGTGTTCACCATCGGCTGTGAGTTTTCTGTTTTCTTACAGATCAATCAACTAATTAGATATCTTCGGGCATCGCTGGGGCTGGAGGAGTGGCAGAATTGGTGTCAGCTTGTGCGATCGCTGTTTTGGCAGCATCGGTGCAACAAGGCTCACCGGTTTTGTCGCAAACTCCGTCTTTACAACATTCAGAACCAGGAGCACAGCAGGCTTGGGTGCCAGTACAGGCATGAGTGGCCTGCTGTTGACTGGAAACTTCCATCATGGCGACCGCGATTGCTTTATTCATCTGACTGCAGCAGGCAGGTTCTGCTTCAGCGCTCATCGCCAATACTTCCTGACTTTCGCTGCAAAAGCCAGAAGAAAACGGGCAGCTTCCTTCTGTAGATGCCAACTGAGCATTTTTGATAGAACAACAGGTCGGCCCAGACATTTCTTCAATCATTGCCGATGAGCAGTGGCTGGTTGACGATTCGAAGCCCAATGCTTCTTTGTAGGTATCAAAATTAGCGTTTACGTAAGACCCGACACCCAACAACGCGGCCAAAGAGAACAACAACATCGGTTTGCGGATCTTGTTGGTCTGGCAACAGGCTGCTGATGGGTTGGCATCGCAGGCTTGTTCAACATCCATCGAAACGTGATTTTCGGTGCTTGACTGTTCGGACATGAAAAAAACTCCATAGAGAAAAACACGAGACACAGAACATATTTATTATATCCGTTGAGTCGCCAGTTCGATCACAGACTTACGCAAAAATCACGTTTTGTCAAAAAAATTCTGCCTTGAGGTCCAAACGCATTCAAAGGGATCATTTCAGAATGTTTTAAGGGCCTGGCTGTTGGGTTTTTGTGGACCAGTTGGGGTTTTCCACGTGGGCTTGATCCATTAACCCCGATAAGTTCTGCACGATTTCAGGATGTTTGTCGGCGAGATTGGTCTGCTCACCCAGGTCGTCTTTCAAATTGTAAAGCTCAACTTGGCCCGAGATCATCGGAGTACGAATCGCTTTCCAATCACCTTGTCGGATTGCCTGAGAAGATTTTCGCTCGTAGAACTCCCAGAAGAGATAGTCGTGAGTCTTCTGAGTGTCTGTTTGTCCCAGAAGTGTGGGCAAGAAGGAAATTGAGTCGAGATCGGACGGCGTCGACAATCCTGCCAGGTCGCAGGCGGTTGCAAAAAAGTCTCCGAAGTAGGAGATGTGCTCGGTTTGGGAACCAGCGGCGATCGTTCCTGGCCACCAGGCAATCATGGGAACGCGGATGCCTCCTTCTGTCAAATCACGTTTCATCCCGCGAAGTGGGCCGTTGGCGTCAAAGAAATCAGGATTGTTGCCTCCTTCTTTATGATGTCCGTTGTCAGAAGTGAAAAAGACGAGCGTATTATCAGCCAATCCTCGCGTTTTGAGCAAATCGAGGATTTGCCCAACTCCTTCGTCCATCAGCGTGACCATTGCAGCCTGACCTTTATCAGGTTCGGGCCAGTCTTTGTCAGCATAGATTCCATAGCTGTCGACATGCTGACCATTTCCGGTCGGTTTGGTTGCCTCATTATTGGCATGAGGAACGGTCAACGACAGGTACAGAAAGAAGGGCTTGTCCTGTGGTTGATTGAGAAAATGAAGAGTTTCCTCAATAAACGCAGTTTGTGAATGCTTGACGCGCTTTGTTGCCCAGCCAGCTTCACCCCAGGTTCCTTCGTCGGTCACATGAACGATGTTCCCTAACGGGAAATGCTCGTTGTTCTTCCACAAAAATCGAGGATAGGGATTATGGGCATGATGTTGATTTGCATAGCCAAAGAAATAATCAAAGCCCTGATTATTAGGGAGCCCGATCTGACTATCGAAGGCGTGATCTCCCAGGCCCCACTTGCCGATGAGAAGATTATAATATCCCGCCTGATGCAACGCTTCAGCGACCGTAACATCTTCATCGGTAAGTGATTGCGCCTTAGATCTTGAGTTTCCCCGCACGGTGGCGTGTCCATTGTGTTTGCCGGTCATCAATACACACCGTGACGGAGCACAAACCGTTGCACCTGCATAGAAATCGGTAAACTTCATCCCCTCTGCACACATCTGATCGATGCGTGGGGTTTGAATAATTTTCTGGCCATAGCATCCCAGATCTCCGTAGCCCAAATCATCTGCCATGATCCAAATAATGTTCGGCTTTGGGCCTGCAATTGCGACATTTGAACTGAACGCGAAAATGGCTGATAACAGCCACAAATTCAATACTGCTGACACTCTCATGATGATCCTTCAGGAACCGGTGTGAGGTAAAAAACAAACCCAAGGATTCGGAGAAACCGTGATGATGCTGTCTTCTTTTCGTCGGAGCGTTTGCATGCTTCACCCATCAGCATGTGTGATTGTGTCCTGCAATTCAACCTCGTTTCGCAGGCAGAAGTGGATTTCTTTCAGAGATAAGATTCTTTTCTCCCTTTAAAATAATCTCCGCAGAATGGGTTCGATTCATGAATCAGATGTTCTTGTCTAATTTTGTGTTGAGGGGAGGCATAGGACGTCTTCAGGAAAGAAATATTGAACCTGACGCCGATCTGGCTTTGCCGATTGTGATTTCCTCAGAACGCCGTTAAGTTGGTAGGCAGTGACCAAGGTGCTGGATTAATAATAGCAATCTCTCCTCACGGCGCCCCAAGATCATTCCATCAGATTCCCATCACAGCGACAGGAACATCATCCATGGCCATTACCCTCAAATATGACTATAGCGCGTCGCGCAAATTGATCTCTAACGAACAATGGAGCCAAGTTCATCAACCTTTGTTGGCTGCACGCGACGAAGCGTATGCCGACATTTCCATCATGCAGTCAGGTTCGATTCCCGCCGACAAAGACCCTCTGGATGCTGGATTTATTAACTATCCTCAAAACCTCCTCGATGAATATGCCAGGGATAAAAACAACAGTCTTGTCGGGCGGATGCTGACGTCGGCCGAGATACTGAAAAGTCAACTCGATCGGTTAGTTGTTTTAGGGATCGGCGGCTCTTACATGGGGCTGCGTGCGATCTATGAAGCCCTGTTCAATCCCTATCACAATGAACTGGACCGCCCCAGTCGTGGCAATATTCCAAAGTTGTCTTTTGAGGGCAACAACGTCGATAACGATGCGATTGCGGCCCTACTGAGCCTGCTGAAAACCTGCGATGATCCTCAAGATCTGATGAAACGCTGGGGGATCGTAGTAATCAGCAAGTCTGGTGGGACATTGGAAACCGCTGCCGCGTTTCGAATTTTTCGAGAAGCACTCGAAAACTACTATGGTGCCGATAGCAAAGAGGCTAAAGAGTTTGTCGTCCCCATCACTGGAGATGTCGGGAAATTACGTGATCTTTCCAATCTGAAAGGTTACCCGGTCACATTTCCGATTCCAGACGGGATTGGAGGACGTTTTTCAATTCTCACACCCGTGGGACTTCATCCCGCCGCCGCGATGGGTGTTGATATCGTCGCCATGCTCGAAGGGGCTGCGTCGATGACGAACCTCGTCAAGACAGCCGATCTGGGACAAAACCCTGCACTGGACTATGTCGCAGTTTGTCACATCATGGAAAAGGCCCATGGGATGACCACCCGAATTCTCTCCACGTGGGGCAAGAAACTGGAAGCTGTCGGGTTGTGGTATGATCAGCTACTCGCCGAGAGCCTGGGGAAGGAAGAAAAAGGGGCTTTCCCGTTGACAGTCGTCAATACGCGCGATCTGCATAGTCGAGGCCAGCAGCATCAGGAAGGGATTCGCGATAAAATTATCACCAATGTGATCGTGGAACAGTCGACACACAGCGACGTCACAATCCCTCAGGTCTCCGATCCTCAAGACAAAGATCAGCTCAATAAATATGCTGGCAAAGGGATGCCGGAAGTGATGCAGGCCGCCATCAAAGGGACCAACAAGGCTTATGCAGATGTTGACCGTCCGACCAGCGACTTAATGATTCCCAAACTCGATGCGCATGCCTTGGGTGAACTTTTCCAGATGTTCATGCTCGCGACTGTAATTGAAGGTCGACTTCTGAAAATCAATCCTTATGGTCAGCCTGGCGTGGAAGCCTACAAGCAAAACATGAACGCCATCCTTTCTGGAAAAATGTAGTTACGATGGCGGCATGACTTAATTCTCATTCGATTGTTTCGACCTTCAACAAGGTTCCGTATTATGTCTACGAAAATCACCTGGCTTGGCCATAGCTGCTTTCTGATTGAATCCAACGAAGCCCAAATTCTGATTGATCCCTTTCTGACCGACAATCCCGTGGCGACGACCAAGCCCGAAGATCTGGATCCTGATGTCATCATCCTCACACATGGCCACTTCGATCACGTCGCCGACGCAGCAGACATCGCCAAGCGTGCCGGGTCGCTGGTGATCGCCAACTACGAGGTGGCCAGTTGGATGGAGAAACAGGGTGTCGAACAAACTCACGGCATGAATCATGGAGGCAAATTTCAATTTGAATTTGGCTCCGTCAAACTCACTCAGGCCATCCACAGCAGTTCGATGCCTGACGGAAGTTATGGAGGACATCCTGCCGGCGTCATCCTCAACTTAATTGGGTGCACGATCTATCATGCTGGTGATACGGCTTTGTTTTCGGATATGAAACTGATCGGCGAGCAGGAACTTGATATCGCCATCCTCCCTATCGGCGATAACTACACCATGGGTCCTGAGGATTCACTCCAAGCCATTGACTTCCTTCAGCCGCGTCATGTCATCCCCGCTCACTACAACACATGGGAACCGATCGCCCAAAATGCCAATGCCTGGGCCGAAAAAGTGCGTGCAAATTCTGATTGCACTCCGATTGTGCTCAAAGTCGGCGAGAGTTTTCAGATCTAATGACACAGCGATTTTGCGTTGACAGCCATGACAGATTCGAGGCTCACAAAACGCTGTAGCGAGAAATCCCTAATTCTGCTATTGATTCGTCAAAAACAACGCCGATTTTCGGCACTACTTGATCGCAAGGAGGCGATGACGATGAAAATCAGGTCTCAATGGCTGACAAAACTGGCGGCCTGGACTGCCGTGACTTCGATGAAATTGCTCTTTGCGACCTGTCGAGTCAAGTTTTCACTCGTTCAGCCTGGCACGAATCCCTATCAGCCAACTGACGAAAACTACTTGATCAGTATGTGGCATGATGAAATCCTGATCGCCATTTTCGCCAGGAAACATCCCAAAATGGCGGGATTGGTCAGTCGACATCAGGATGGCAGCTATTTGGCTGAAGCCATGAAGATGCTCAACATTCTCCCGGTGCGCGGCTCGAGTAAACGAGGAGGAGCCCAGGCGATGGCTGAGATGATCGAGGTCACAGCTCATCGTCATATTGCGATCACCTCAGATGGACCTCAGGGGCCTCGTCATTGTATTAAACAGGGGATTATTTTTCTGGCATCGAAAACAGGACGTCAGATTGTTCCCACCGCGGCGACTTGTCATCGAGGATGGCGATTCAAAGGAAGCTGGACCGATATGCTGATTCCTGCTCCCTTTACGACGATTTATTATCTCGCGGGCGAACCGTTGAGTGTTCCGGAAGAGGCCACTCGCGAACAACTCCAGCAGTATGCCCAGATCCTGGAAACGCGTATGGAAACGATGCAGCTCAAGGCGATGGAAATGGCCGGTCATAACGTCCCCGCTCAACATACGACATTTCGAAAAGCTGCTTGAATTCTGAATACGCCAGCCTGATGATAGAAATATCACGCAAGCCTTGAATCCTAAAGCAGTTGCACAAATTATTGACACAGAGCGTTCGTGTTGTAAACAGGATTTTTGTGAGCTTTTTGATGCCGTTCAGCCGATAGAACGTGGGTAAGGAACATGTTCAACCGAGGGCGTCAACTGATGAGAGACCAACTGGGCACCTACCTGCCACGGATGATCATGCCAGTGCTTCAATCTGAGCATGTGCATTACCAACTCCCCCCGCTATCCGACGGGAGTCAACATGCCCCTGCCAAACGCCTTTGTCTGACATTCGACGATGGTCCCCATCCCGTGGGGACGCCGATGTTGCTGGATATCCTGGATCGATACCGCGTCAAAGGGACTTTTTTTCTTATCGGAGCAAGGGCCCTGCAATATCCCGAGTTAGTACGTGAAATTGAAGCACGCGGCCACGAACTGGGAAACCATTCCTACTCTCACCCCTACGGCTGGAAAATCTCGACGTTAAAACTGATTCGTGACTTTCATAAGGGTCTGGTCAGTATCTCATCGATCGTGGGACATCCGCTGCGCTGGCAACGCCCGCCTTATGGCAATTTGACCAACAAGATGGTTGTGTGGGGCGTGCGTCGCGGGATGGAAACGCTGCTCTGGGATCTGGTGATCTCCGACTACAAACCCCACTCTGATTTTGCCCAGCTCAAGCGATTTTACCTCACACGGGTAAGAAATCGATCAATTGTCTGTCTACATGACAATGAGGTTTCCATTCAGTACACCCCTCGACTGCTGTTGGAAACAATACCACATCTCCAGGAGACGGGCTGGAATTTTGAGCCTGTCAGTATCCGCGGCGCTGCCTGAGAGATGAGCGGTGTTTGCAGTGATCACTTGCACTTCACTTGCATGGGTGAATTCTTCCCCCGATTCGACTACGATGCTCGTAGAAACGAATGTCATCGATTAATTCGCGCCTGCTGACGAGGAAACGGCACACTCATGTCGCTGGAACTCATTGACGTCAAGAAACACTACAATCAACCCGACGGCACGACGCTGCCTGTTTTAGATATTCCCCGTTTTGACATGGCTCAAGGAGAACAAGTGGTTCTTCTAGGGTCCAGCGGGGGCGGAAAAACGACGCTCCTGAAT
>JBGSVC010000548.1:0-9439 GCA_041753175.1 Planctomycetaceae bacterium | reverse complement strand
TGGTTGAGCGGGATTTCCATTGCGCCGGCGTCGTCGAGCATTTGATAGAGTTGATCCTCCATCTCTTTGGCGATTTTGACATGGGCTGGATCTCGAATGAGATTGTGTATCTCTTTGGGGTCATTTTCCAAATCATACAGTTCATCGGTGTCCCACAGTCCGTAATACGTAATGTATTTGTACTTGTCAGACCTGAGGGCATATTGTGTTGGAGTTTGAGGAAAGTTCTTTTCCCAATAATAGACGTAAAGAAAATGGTCTCGCCACGGAACCTGCTGGCCTGTCTGCTCAACACGTGCAAGATCGATAAAGCTTTTACCGTCCATATAGTCGGGCGTCTTCAAACCAGCCGCATGCAAAATGGTGGGACCGATATCGATATTTCCGACAACCTTCTCGACAACCGTCCCTCCCTGGAAGAGGTCTGGACACTGCATAAGCATCGGAACTCGCATCGATTCTTCATACGCCACACGCTTATCGATTAAGCCATGTTCGCCAAACATAAAGCCGTTGTCGCCCATATAGAGAATCAGCGTTTCTTCGTAGATCCCCATTTCTTTGAGTTGCGCAATAACCCGCGCCACACTTTCGTCCACAGCAAGCATGGTCTCACAATATCGCTTATACAAATAATCCAACGACTTATCAGAATGGTAGGCAAACTCGATGCCATGCCAGCTATTGCGTTGGTCTCGAACCCAGCGGGGGGCGTTGTTTTCGGCGGTGATATTGGAAATATCTGGATAAGTCACGGTTTCGTTTTCATACGTCCCCGCATGTCGTTCGGCGGGGGTGAAGTTGGAGTGAACCGCCTTGTGAGACAGGTAAATGAAAAAAGGCTTTTCATCCGGCTTTTGAGCTTTCATCCAGTCGATCGTCATGTCTGTCAACTCATCGGTGATATAGCCTTTCAATTCAACCCGTTCGCCGTTGACGTTGAGTGTATATTTTTTATTTGGAGGAGTATAAACGCCTTGTCCTTTGAAGCTGACCCAATGATCAAATCCCGGACGTGGGTCATCATTGTCTCCCCCCATATGCCACTTGCCAAAAAACGCCGTGTTGTAACCCGAAAGTTGCAGATACTGCGGGAAAAACAACGTTCCGTCCGGGACATTCCGATTATTGTCGATGACGCGATGCTTATGTGTGTAGAGCCCTGTCAACACCGATGCTCGGCTGGGTGAACACAAAGATGTCGTGACAAATGCATTTTTCAAATGGACGCCCGAGGCAGCCATCGCATCTAAAGCAGGCGTCTTCAAAAACGGATGGCCCATAAAACTCATGGCATCGTAGCGATGATCGTCGGTCAGAATAAACACCACATGACGGGGCTTGCTCCCGGATTGTCCGGGCACTGGTTGTTTTTCCAAAGGTTTTAACTCAGGCATTGCCCCGCTTAACATCTGGGTAAAAATTGAAAAGAGCAATAACAGACTTAATGCACAGCGCATAAACCCCCCGAGAAGATCTCATGAAACAAAAATCGTTGAGAAGCTTTTTAGTCTAGTCCAGCCCTGCACATATTGGTAGCCGTTGATGATTTGATTTTTGCTCAACGACCCTTTCAGTCTTGGCACAAACAACCACGTGACAGACTTTCCGAACTTTAGAAGAGCACATGGCAAATAAAGCACCGAAATCCGCCAGGAAAATCCGCAATCTGGTCATCATTCTCGGAGACCAACTCGACGAACAGTCGGCTGTCTTTGATGACTTTGACAAACAGCAGGATGCCGTCTGGATGGCGGAAGTCGAAGACGAAACCACGCATGTCAAATGTCATCAGCTTCGCATCGCCATCTTCTTGTCTGCCATGCGTCACTTTCGCGACCTTCTGATCCAGCAAGAATTCTCCGTCCATTATCACGAGTTGAAAACAGACAGACGACATGACTCAGGATTTTCGCATGCCGATGTTCTGGGCGACTTTGTCGAACAGCATTCCATCGAACGCCTCGTCATCGTTCAGCCAGGCGATTACCGCGTCCTTGAGAATTTCAGGCAAGCCGCTGCTCAATTGGGAATAGAGCTGCAGATTCGTCCAGACCGCCACTTTTACGCCTCATTGGAAGACTTTCAATCATACGCCGATGGCAAAAAAAGTTTTCTTCTGGAGACGTTTTACCGACACATGCGAAAACGACATCGGATACTCGTGGATGAAAACGGAGATCCCGAAGGAGGTCAATTGAATTTCGACCACGATAATCGTAAGCCATTCGGCAAATATGGACCAGGAAAGCTGCCAGCCCGCCCCGACTTTGCTCCCGATCAGATCTCGCGGGATGTCATCGCAATGGTCGGCAAGCGTTTTCACGATCATCCCGGTAGCCTCGAAGACTTCAATCATCCGGTCACAAGAATTCAAGCCCAGAAACTGCTACACCACTTTGTCAAACACGGACTCGAACTCTTCGGCCCCTTTGAAGACGCCATGTGGTCAGGTGAGCCATTTTTATATCATTCCCTATTGTCCTTGCCTTTGAATTTGAAACTCATCTCACCTCAGGAGTGTCTCCTGGCGGCAATCAATGCCTACCAGCAGGGGCAGGCAGATCTGCCCAGCGTGGAAGGCTTCACTCGGCAGATCTTGGGCTGGCGCGAATTTATTCGCGGCATTTACTGGCTGAAAATGCCGGACTACGCAACCCTCAATGCACTTGATCAACAGTATTCTCTTCCTGATTTTTACTGGACGGGCAAGACATCCATGGCTTGTGTGCAGGATGCGATGCAAAATGTCATTCGTCATGGCTATACGCATCACATTCAACGCTTGATGGTATTGGGTAATCTGGCACAAACCCTCGGAGCCCATCCGTTAGACTTTCATCAATGGCACATGGCCATGTATCTGGATGCCATCGACTGGGTTTCACTCCCCAACGCTTTGGGCATGAGCCAATACGGCGATGGTGGGATCGTCGGCACAAAACCGTACTGCTCGACCGGAAACTACATTCACAAGATGAGCAACTACTGCAAGTCGTGCAGCTACAACTACAAAGAGAAAACTGGTGAAAACGCCTGCCCTCTGTCGACATTCTACTGGGATTTTCTCGATCGAAACTATGAAACCCTCAAAGACAATCCACGCATGGGGTTTGCAATCAAAAATCTGGAACGACTTCAAAAAGACGACCAGGCGATCACTGGGATTCGCGAGCGAGCCCAGGAACTTCGAACACAGTGGGGAGTCACGACATTAAAGTCGGGTTGGCGTGACGATTCCAAGCCGTTATAAGGTGCAGATCTGAAGTTGCATGCTGCGTTTTCACGAAAGCACCCCATTGTCAGACTCACCACCCTCAACCCAGATTCAACACAGTTTTATCAATTATTGGCTATTCCCGGTCGTTTGTTGTGGGCTGGGAATCGTTGCGTTCTCATTGGATTTGCAAATTGCACATCACGTCAAAACAGGTGAATTCGCAAAGGTCTTTCGTGAACTCGTCGAAAACACGGAGCCATTTGGACATGGCGTCGGTGTCATCTGCATCTTATGTCTTATCGCAGCCCTTGATCCGCGTTGGAAAGTTGTTGTTCCCGTCATCGGCCTGACGGCTTTGACATCCGGTATTGCTTCGAATCTGATCAAGCTCTCGCTTGGCCGGACCCGCCCGCGGGAACTTGATGACTTTCTTTCCATCACAGTCTGGGAAACCTTTCAAAGTTTTTTTCCTGTTGTGTATGGGATCAAGGCGGGCCACAGTTTCCCCTCGGCCCATACGACCACAGCCTACGGCTTTGCTGTTGCGCTTTCCGTCGTCTACCCTCGTGGACGATGGGTGTTCTTGATCCTGGCAACGATCGTCGGCTTGGGACGTGTGCAAAGCCAATCTCATTTTCTCAGTGATGTCTGTTTCGGAGCCGCCTTGGGATGGAGCGTTGGCTGGCTGATGATGTTGAAAGTCTGGCCACGAATTTGGCCTGATTTTCAATTCTCCAATTTACATTCCCACCCGGAATCGCGGAATTGATCTTGCTGGAAGTGTTCAGGACTGATACATCATTCCACTGACAGGTTGACGCCGATCAATGGAGCGTAATCCGTATCTCCAGATAGAGTTTCAGTCAGGATGTCTGATGCTTTGATGCCCGGTCCACCTTCCTGTATTTATGAGCGCAGTCCAGAAAAGGATGTCTGATGGACGTTTCGATCGTCGTCCCGATTTACAACGAATTTGACAATGTTCCTCTGCTTCATGATCAATTGACAAACGTCATGCAGCATCACGATGGCGACTACGAACTGCTCTTCGTCGATGATGGCTCTCGCGATGGGAGTCTTGACCGACTCCGCGAAATTGCCTTGGTTGATTCCCATGTCAAAGTCATTCGCTTCAGACGCAATTATGGCCAAACCGCCGCAATGCATGCCGGGATCCAACATGCCACCGGAGATGTCGTCATCACGATGGATGGCGACCTGCAAAATGACCCAGAAGATATCCCCATGATGCTTCAGAAAATTGAAGAGGGATACGATCTAGTTCACGGCTGGAGAAAGAATCGACAAGACGCACTGATGAATCGCAAAATCCCGTCGCAAATTGCCAACTGGCTGATCTCAAAATCGACAGGCTTTCCCATCCATGATTTAGGCTGTACCCTCAAAGCAATCAAGACAGACATCGCCCAGGAACTGGAACTCTACGGCGAAATGCACCGCTTCATCCCGATCCTGGCTCACCAACAGGGAGCTAAGTGTGTCGAAGTTGTCACCAAACATCACCCGCGTATTCACGGCGTCACCAAATACGGTCTCGGACGCACAACACGCGTGATCCTTGATTTAATCACCGTCAATTTTCTTCTGCGCTATTTCAATAGCCCTATGAAGTTCTTCGGTAAAATCGGCATGTGGTGTGCAGCCATCGCGCTGGTCTCTGCAATGACCACTCTGGGAATGAAACTCTTCGGCGGCGTCGACATGACAGGCAATCCGCTGTTAATGCAAACGGTCTTTTCCGGCATGGTTTCGCTACAATTTCTCAGCCTGGGAATCATCGGCGAAGTTTGTGCAAGGATTTATTATGTCAGCGCCGAACGAAGGAACTACACGATTCGTGAAGTCATTCAACATCCCGCCAAACCACTCGTCCGTCTCGCAGATGCTGCTTAACAATCTCGATGAGTCTCCACAGACACAGATCCGGGTTGAAGCCGACTGCAGAATCCATTAGAACCCTCGAGATCGATCGAGGGTTCTTTTTTTTACCTGAGTCTTCTTAATCAGGGATACCTGATCAAGACTCATTGAGAAACAAGCAATGCATTCTCTGGTGACTGGCGGCGGAGGTTTTCTAGGGCGTTACATCGTCGAGCAACTCCTCACACAGGGACATACCGTCACGATTTTGGCCCGCGGACGCTATCCCGAACTCCAGAGTCTCGGTGCCAGATTCGTTCAAGGCAGTGTGACCGATCCTCTCGCGGCAGCCAGCGCCTGTCAGGGAGTTGACACCATCTTCCATGTCGCTGCACTCCCCGGCATCTGGGGGCCCTGGAAAACGTACTACGAAACGAACACTCTCGGTACTCGCATCATGCTCGATGCCGCACGAAACGCAGGAGCGTCCCGTTTCATCTATACAAGTTCTCCCAGCGTCGTATTCGACGGCAAGGATCATCTCGACGCCGATGAATCTCTTCCCTATCCCAAAGATTACCTCTGCTACTATCCCCAAAGCAAAGCATTAGCCGAGCGCGAGGTACTCGCATCCAACGGAATAAGCGGAATGGCGACCTGTGCTCTGCGCCCTCATCTGATTTGGGGGCCGCGTGATAACCATCTGATTCCTCGTTTGATCCAACGGGCCAAAGCGGGGAAAATCGCCCAGATCGGAGACGGAGAAAATCTCGTCTCGATGTCATACGTGGAGAACACTGCCGCCGCTCATCTTCAAGCGGCTGCAGCGCTCAACATCAATTCCGCCTGCGCAGGAAAAGCATTCTTTATTAACGAACCCGAGCCTGTCCCACTTTGGACATGGGTCAACGACATCCTGAGTCTGGCGCATGTTTCTCCTGTTAAGAAAAAACTATCAGCCAGTTCCGCATACAAAATAGGTGCAATGATGGAAGCGACCTACAAACTCTTCCACATCAAACACGAACCACTTATGACTCGTTTTCTCGCCCTTCAACTCAGCCAGTCGCATAGCTATCGAGTCGATGCCGCACGTCGTGATTTTCACTATCAACCACTGATCACGACACAGCAGGGAATGCAGCGTCTGGCCTGTTGGCTTGAGAACTCGCCGACGCCCCACCCGGCCTGATTAACTGAACGCTGAATCAAGTGCATCGTCAGTCAGCATGATTTCTTCAGTGCCCGGTGCCGGCAACGCTTGAATGACTGTCAGATCCGTGTCGTTTAAGTCAATCAGATTCTCATCCAGATCAGGATCTGCATCATGACCTTGTTGGTCGAGCACTCTCAACACAATCGGTTTGGTATAATGATCTTTGTTCCGGCGCAATACTTTCGCGACCGATCCATCGCTCAGGGCGATGTAGCTGCCAATCGGAAACAGCGAGATGATTTTGAGCAACGCACGGACGACATTCGGGTCCACACTACGTTTCTTGGCCTGCCTGATCAGGCATTCCATCGCCGAATAGCGCGTGAACGCCGGGCGAAACGGACGAGACATCGTCAACGCACAATAGGCATCAGCAACTTTCAGGATGCGAGCGTAGATATGGATGCTGTTTCCATTACGCCCACGAGGATATCCCGTTCCATTATAACATTCATGAACCTGATAGGCGACAATCGAGCAGACCCTTGGCAGCGATGAAACATGCTGCCGCATTTCCAGAGAATGAATCGGATGTTTTTTGATTTCCAAACGCTCGACATCAGTCAGTTTTCGATCGGCCCGCAATAAATCGACTGGGACTTTCATCATTCCCCAGTCATGCACCAAGCCAGACACACCAATCTCTTTGATGCAGTCCCCATCCAGATCCATTTCAATGCCGATTGCCATCGCCAGCAGCGAGACTTCCAGCGATCGAGCTGCCAGATCATCTGATGAAAACTGATTGATCGTCGAAGAGAGTGTATTATCAATATCGGTACACATTTCCTGCAGATAATTGGCCGCCATCGCTGCCACGATCGAGCCATCGGCATTTTTCCCATGAAGGGCTTCGCTGATCATGTCACCCAATGCTTCGCCGTTTTTTTCGTGCTGTTGCACGAGTTTGTCGCGTTGCTCCTGGTCGTAAGCTTTTCGGCCAAGGAAAACCACATCATTTTTGACCGCAGGACCAGTATTTTTGACCGTCAACAATCCAGAATCAATCACCGCGTCGAGTCGATTGGTAATCTCGTTATCAAACGAGAACGCTGGCGTCGCTCCAATATTTGTATTCGCTTTTCTGGCCGTGATCCGTGACAGATCATCATCGTGAATCAGGATTTTTGACGCCCCACGAGATCTCAGATTCTTTTTAATTTCTGATGTAATCACAGACCCCTGTGCCAGCAGCAGCACGCCGGTAGGATCATAGATAGGAAAACTGGTCGTCCGACCAATGATCAGATCATTGATTGTAATCAGTGTTTGATTCGACTCTTCAGCAGTCATCGTGTTGGACATGAGAGGGGAACTTCGTAGATAATGGTGTTTCGCGAGGGCAAAAAACGAAAAACGAGCAGACTCCCGAAAAAGAGATGCTTGCCAAATCCTAGCTTGCAGTGTTGAACATGTATGATCAGGACTTCAAAATGTTGCGTTATGGCAACACATCAGTCCGGTTACAACATCTGATCGTTCTGTAGCGTCCCACGTATCCAGCGACATCCTTAAATGTCCCGCCCTGTGATCACCCTTTCACCTGCCAATACGCCAGTCATGCTTTACTCAGACGGGGAAATTCGTTAATACCAAGCTTCCAAATTCCGAATATTTTCTTCGTAATTGCCCATCGACCTACAGCACGTTCCTAAAGCCAACTCGATTCCGACAAGAATACAGTCACGACGAAATAAACCCCCACCCATCACATGATTTCTCCTCCAGGGAAGCCACTTGGCAATGAACACACAGGTCCAGATTGTCACTGAACTCAAATCGCAGGGACTTGCTGAAATCGCGTCGGCAACTGATCTTAAAACCCTGGACGCCGTTCGCGTCAAGTATCTCGGGAAAAAAGGAGAAATCACCAATCTCCTCAAAACCTTAAAAGACCTCACCCCCGATGAAAAAAGAGAGTTTGGTCAGCAGGTCAACCTGGCCAAATCGACTCTCGAATCCGCCTGCGACGAGCGTCAAGCATCTCTCAATGCGCTCGCGCTCGAACAAGAACTCAAGCAAAATACCATCGATGTCTCCCTCCCGGGTCAATGGATGCCCAGCGGTCGACGTCATCCCATCATGATGACTCTCCAGCTTGTCAAACAGATCCTCACAGGATTGGGTTATTTCTACGATGATTATCCTGAGATCGAAACTGAGTTTTATAATTTCGACTCCCTCAACACCCCGGCCTGGCACCCCGCCCGGGATATGCACGACACCTTCTACACCACCAGTGGTCACGTGTTGCGAACTCACACCACGGCCTTCCAGTTGCATGCCATCGAGAAATATGGCCCCCCGCCGCTGCGAATGATGACCGCAGGTCGCTGCTATCGCTGTGATGCCATCGATGCCTCTCACTTCCCCATCTTCCATCAACTGGATGTCTTTGCACTCGATCGAAAACTCAGTTTTGCAGACTTGAAATGGACGCTCCACGAACTTGCAGCCGGTCTCTTTGGACCGGGAGCAAAACTCCGATTTCGTCCCAGCTTCTTTCCCTTCACAACTCCCAGTGCTGAAGTCGATGTCTGGTTCAACGGAAGATGGCTGGAAATCCTTGGCTCCGGCATGATGCATCCCAATGTCCTGAAAAATGCCCAACTCGACCCTCTTCAATGGCAAGGCTTTGCCTTCGGATTGGGAATCGATCGCATCGCTATGATCCGCTATGGCATTGATGACATCCGTCATCTCTACGACAACGAAGAAGAATTCCTCAGGCAGTTTTGACGGGTTCACTCACGTCAACAAGCAGCCGCTGGGTTCGATCAGTACAGTCTCGATTTTGTGTACGACTTTTCCAGTCATTCTTACACTGTCATTCTCGCACAGTCCTCTATCAGTTCGATTTCGCGTGGAAAGCTTTTGGTCATGTTTATCAATACCGGATGGCTCCTAGATTATCTCTCACCAGGCGCCACAAGTAGCGAGCTTCAAGCAGCGTTCATGCGAGCAGGGCTTGAAATTGAAGAATTCTTTGATGTCTCTTCTCTCCTGAAACAGATTCGCATCGGTTTTGTTCGCAGCGTAAAACCTATGGAAGATGCCGAAGGTCTGTTTCATGCTCACGTCGAAATCGACCCCGGTCATTTCATCGATATCGTCTTCACCGC
>JBGSVC010000547.1:0-15012 GCA_041753175.1 Planctomycetaceae bacterium | reverse complement strand
ATACGAGCCCGAACAATACACTCAATCCCGCACCGTCATGCAGGCTGTCTGTGAAAACGTCGAACAGACATGCATGAAGACAGTCTACGAAACGGCGTCTCGCGAAGAGACCTACACCGTCATGAAACCGGTCTTCGAAACCGCGTATCAGGAACAACGCTATACAGTTCAAAAGCCGATTTGGGAAACTTCCTACCGCGAACAATGCTACACCGTCGCCAAACCTGTCTGGACCGAACAGGTACGCGAAGTCAGCTATTGCGTCCCACGTACGGTCACCGAAACGATCGAACAGGAACGACGCTTCACAGTCATGAAACCTGTCACCGAGACGATCAACCAGGAACGTTGCTACACAGTGATGCGTCCTGTCACCACGTATCGCCCTGTAACACGTGACTGCGGTCAATGGACCATGCAACAAGCCTACATTCCCGGACCAGTCGTCCCTCAACGCACGATCGATCCATGTACCGGCTGTCCCAAAGTCTGCATGGTACAATGCCCTGGACGCACTGTCTGTAAACGCGTGTGGTGTCCCAATATCGTGACACAACAAATTCCTTGCACAACCTACCAGCCTCAAGTCGTCCGTCAGGTTTGTCCGGTTCAGGTATGCAAGCTGGTTCCGGAAGTGGTCGTCCAGAAATGTCCCGTAACCGTCTGCAAAATCGTGAACGAACAGGTCGTCCAAAAGATTCCCTACCGAGTCTGCAATTATGTCAACGAAACGGTTACTCAGCAGATTCCAGTTCGCACCTGTAAAATGGTCTGTGAAGAAAAGGTCTGCCAGATTCCAGTCCAGACTTGCAAGATGATTGCAGAAGAGCGTACCCGATCCGTCCCCTATTGTGTCGCTAAACAAGTTCCCTACACTGTCACTCATCAAGTGACAAAAATGGTTCCTAAAGAAGAGCAAATCACCTGCACACGAATGGTCGCCAAATGTGTGCCTCGACAAGTGGCTTACGAAGTCTGCAAAATGGTCCCGGTCACCAGTTGCGAAACCTGCCCGACTCCACAGCCAACATGTCCGACTTGCAACTAATTCCCGGTTTCCATGATCTAGTTAATCAGGTTGATCATTAGCTCCAAGAGCATCAAGAAAAACGCGGTCTTCCTTAGCTGGGGGCTGCGTTTTTCTGCATGATAAGGCAAGACTTTTCTGTCGACGGCTGGTTTTTCGAGAGGTTGTCAAGATCTCTCTGGCCAGACTTTGCGCCTTTTCGCTATGATCTTCCAATTGATCATGAGCAGGATGTCTATCAGTCTGTAGAAAATCGACTTCGTCCCGGTTTTCTACATGCTATAAGCGTCCGAAACCGGGCTGTTATTTTGATGATTTCCTCCTTGGGATCATGTCGCCCGGTGAGAAAAACATCGGACTGCTCTCCAGGCAAGCCGTTCTCATGAATTCGAATTGAATTACTTCCGGTGGCTGGGATGTCGCCGGATAGATTGCTCCCCACGGAGAGGGCCTTCCAGCATGTCGACACTCGATCATGAAATCCTCGAGCAGACTGAATCACAAATTACACAACCAGTTTCCCCATCGTCATTGCCAGTGTCTGCATCGAGGGGACCGGTGTTAACGGGCGATCCCAATCCTGAGATTAGTCGTCTGATTCAAGAGGCCCGGACCGCTCCAGCTTCCTTTCTCGCTGCACTGGCCTGCAGTTCTGCCACAGGTTTGATGTTATACGCTGCCTTTTTTCCCTTGAACATGGGGTATTTGGCCTGGATTGCACTTGTGCCGTTGCTGGCATTGGCACGCATTCCCCGGCCAACGCGCGGCATGTATACAGCGTCGTTTCTCGGGGGCCTGACCTTCTATCTGCCTGCACTCCAGTGGATGCGGTTGGGTGATGTCAGTATGTATGTGGCGTGGGGGGCATTGGCGATTTATTGTGCGCTTTCTTTCCCGATTTTCCTGCGTCTCACCCGGGTCAGCATTCATCGACTCCATTGGCCACTGGTGATCTCTGCTCCCCTGATCTGGACGGCTCTGGAATATGTACGGGCTCATTTGATGACCGGATTTTCCTGGTACTATCTGGCGCATACGCAATTTCAATGGCTTGAAATTATTCAGGTCGCTGATCTGGTCGGGACGTATGGACTGAGTTTTGTCATTGTGGCCGCCAATGTCGCGATCCTGACTTTGCTCCCCAAGTCGATTTATCAGTCCTGGTGTCTTCTTTCAGTCACTTCGCAGACACAGGAGCGTTCGCCTTTTCTGGCTCATCAAGCTCCCTGGAAGACATTCGGATTTGCTGTGACTTTGGTCGCTGCCACCTATGCGTACGGCAAACTCAGGTTGCAACACGATCCATTCCCGGTTGGGCCGCGGATCGCGCTGATTCAAGGCAACTTTGTCGCCTCCCTGACACCAGCCAACAATCATCAACAAGTCCTCTTTACCTACGAAGACCTCTCGGCACAATCTGTCGTATATCATCCCGACCTGATCATCTGGCCCGAAGCGATGTTTCGATATCCACTTTTGGAGCCCAATGGGATCTCTTCGGAACAGACTCTGCGAGATATTGCCCCATTTTTCCCTACGGAGTATTGGTCTGACACGAGTACCAAAAAGCATCTTCAGGAAATTGCAGATCGCACAGGCGCCGCGGCTATCATCGGCATCAACTGTTATCAGGCGACACCCGACCAACTCGAATCGTTTAATTCTGCTGTCATGATCAAACCGCAAACTGGTCTGAACGCCCGTTATGATAAAATCCACCTTGTCCCATTTGGCGAGTATCTTCCTTTATATGAACACCTCCCTCTACTTCAAAAATTGACGCCCCTTGCCGCCGACTTCGGACTCGATCCCGGCCATTCCGCAGTTTCATTTAATTATGAAGGTTTTCGTTATGCTCCAGTGATTTGCTTTGAAGACAGTGTGCCTCATCTGGTCCGCGACATCCTGTTGGCAACAAAACTTCCTGACGACAAATTGACGCTCAAAGACCCCGTCACCCAGCAGGAAACGAGCTACCGACCCGATGTCGATTGCCTCGTGAACCTCTCTAACGATGGCTGGTTTCATGGTTCCAGCGAACACGATCAGCATCTGGTCTGCGCGTTATTTCGATGTGTGGAAAATCGCGTTCCTCTGGCCCGCGCTGCCAACATGGGCATCTCGGCATTTATCGACGGCGATGGCCACATCATCGAACCGGAAACATTCCTGGATGGCGATATGGATTACGATGGACCTATGCGCGAACAAATGAAAGACCCTCAAACCGGCCGATTCCATCGTGCCCTCGATGCAGCCTTGGTCACACCCATTCCATTGGATCCTCGCAGCAGCTTCTATCTGCAATTTGGCGACTGGTTTGCACAAACCAATCTCATTGCGATGTTGCTCGTCGGAGTGTCAGCAATTCTTCCTCGATTTCGTAAAGTCGAATGAACTATGTTGTAAAGGACTCTTAGTGAGCTCGGCAGAAAGGCAATCCCGTGATTGATTTTGAGTATTTAAGTACGGGACTGACTGGGATGGCAAATGCTCACAAGGCTGGCACGATGGCGGGACATCTGGGGGCGGCAGTCATTACGGGATATTTTTTAAACGAAGATCTACCCAACTTGCCTGATAAGGTCTTTGAGGGTCTCGAAGGTGAAATGAAACGTGTGATCGCCGGTGAAGAGGCGATCTGGTGGAACGTCAAGAAAGCCGGCATCACTACTGCAGATCTATTCGCTAGTCTTGCAATCGATAATCCGTCACCGGATTCCATTGAAGAGATTGCCTCGGCCCTGGAAGAAGGCATCAGCCAACTTCGACAGTCCGGGCACAACGTCATCTTTGGATCGATAGCGATTCGAGCGTTGAAAGATCATCCTGATCTGGCCAGTTCCCAGATGATTATGGGGCTATGTCGGCTGATGTTGAAGTTTACTACCGAGCATGCCGGAAAAGGCTACTACGGAAAACAGATCGGCTGGCTGTATGCCCATCAGGTACAAAAAGCTGATCGAGTAGAGTTTCCAGCGTATGCATCCATTGAGCAAATGGTGACAGTTACACTCAAGGAATTAGTGGAGACAGCACCCGTTAAAAAACAGGGCTTTGGTGGATTGTGGCATTTGATAAACCATGCTGCTGCGATTACTGAGCTGGAACTCTACGGCTATCCGGAACTGGCAGATAGGGCGCTTGCGGCACATCATACGCATGTCGAGCTGTGGCGAGGTCTCCCAGACGTCAGTAGCGAACTCGGTCACGTCGTTAAAGCCGCACATGATCCTTTGGAGCCGGCCTACTGGAGTGATGCTTTTCGACGAGATGAAGCCAAGTTGACGCATCGCATCAAGACGCTTTACGGCTTTTATACTCTGCTAAGATATGTCCACAATGATCAACTTGCCAAAAAAGCGAGTCAGGCGTTGTTGTATCTGATGGCATGAACATCGGATAGGCTTGAAATCCATAAATAAAACGTGATGACGTGGTCATCCGCGGTGTTCTGGTCGGTGCATTCCAACAAAATCCTATCGTCGTTAGCTCCTGTCATAATCGTCGCTGCCTGTGTGGGTGGTCTACCCGGACCCTCCTGTGAAATTAAGTTGTCAAGATCGAGCAGAGATGTCAGTGCAGAGAAAATACTGACGATACAAATTCTGAGTAGATCTCAAAATAACGCAAATCATTTATTGCACTAACTTTATCCAGGCAATTGATTTTGTTTGAGCCTGTGCGCCCTCCAGGCTCGACCACACTTCAAAAATAGTTGATTCGCAAGGACCCTCATGACGACGCAACTCTTTGCATCAATGAAGAACAAATCCCGTTCCAGACATTTCTCTGACAAGAAACCGGGAGACAACGATCTTGGACAACTGATCCAAAAGCTGATGGACAGTATGAATCAGGCGATTGTCGAAATTGAGCGGATCAATTTCAAAACAAAACTCGTGTCTTTGAATGCCGGCATCGAAGCAGCACGCGCGGGAGGTACGGTCGGAGCCGCGTTTGGTATTGTCGCCAAAGAAATTCAATCACTCTCTGATCACACAGGGCATGTCACGGAAAAACTTTCCGAAGAAAGCCGCACCGCGATCAGCAATATTCAGTTGCAAGTCGACTACTTTTCCAAATCTGCACGTGGCCAACGCCTTTCTGATCAGGCTTTGACGAATGTCGATTTGATTGATCGAAACCTGTACGAACGGAGTTGCGATGTCCGGTGGTGGGCAACCGATTCCAGTCTGGTGGACGCTCTGACTTCCAAAACTCCCGAAGCGTATCAATACGCATCTCGTCGCCTTGGGGTCATCCTTGATGCTTATACCGTCTATTACGACCTCGTGCTCTGCAACCTTGACGGCATGGTGGTCGCTAACGGACGGCCTCGCGACTTTCGGAGCTTAGGAACGAATCAATCCTCTCAGACGTGGTTTCAATCTGCCACTGCGACGCGCAGTGGCAACGAGTTCGGCTTTCAAACAGCGCATCCCTGCTCGATGGTCAATATGCAAAACGCGTTGGTTTATTCCTGCTCTGTCCGCAAAAATGGTCATGCGACTGATCCCATGATTGGCGTACTGGGCATTATTTTTAATTGGACGGCACTGGGGCAAACGATTGTCGAAAAAATCAAGGACTCTGCCGCCGATTCCATTCCCATGAGAGCGGTCATCTGCGATCAGCAAGGGCGCATCCTGGCTGACTCCGAACCGACACACATTGGCCAAACACTCGACATCCCTCACTTGGCAGACATCCTCTCCCAAAAGAAAGGCTTTCGAAATGTCGAATGGCATGGCAAGCCACATAGTATCGCGTTCGCCAAAGCTCCTGGTTTCGAAACTTACACCACCGGTTGGAGCGGCCTGATCCTGCATCCCATCGAGAGTCTTTAAGCAGTGTGGTTGAGAACGGATGAGAGAATCACTCATCAACGCAATTTTACCAGGGGATGAACTTGAGGTCGTCCCATGTTGACGGGTCGCCGCCGGTGTAGGCCAGTTCCAGCATGCGTAAACAGTCTTCGGCGATTGTCGGCTTCGTCATCGATCCATGCTTCTGCGGCAAGGGAATATCGATGTGAACGATGCCTTCGTCGTCCCAATAAAACTGTAAGACCTTTCCGGTGGCATCGATAACGCCGAAGAACGAGCCATCCTCTTGCGAGACGGTATGGAATTCTTCAACAATCACGTCCAAAGAACCATCGACGGGATGAGCCGATTCGATTTCTCGATCCGTACTGGCGTCATAGAGAAAATAATGCATTTGGCAGATCAACTTTAATCGTGCTGTTTGAACAAAACACTAGCCAAAATATTACAGGTAAATGGACATGGCATCCAACGTTTTGGGGAGATTGGTCAAGACTTCATGTCCGCTACGCGTGATCAGGATGTCGTCTTCAATCCTCACACCTCCCCAACCTTCAAGATAAATCCCTGGCTCTACCGTGACGACCATCCCGGGTTGAAGTTCCTGTTGCGATGTCGCAGCCAGCCTGAGTGCTTCGTGAATTTCCAGACCAAAACCATGGCCCAGCCCATGACCAAAACTTTTTCCATACCCGGCTTTGGAAATGATGTCTCGCGCAATTTTATCGATCGCCGCTCCACTCACTCCGGGTTTGAGTGCCTCGATGGCTGCCTGTTGAGCTTCCAGGACGACGTTGTAAACTTTCTCGAACTTGGCAGACGGATTGCCTGCCACCATCGTGCGCGTAATGTCGCAGCGATACCCGGATGTCATCCGTGCCCCGTAGTCGATTAACAGGACAGAAGACTTGCCCAGAACTTTCGTCCCCGGTTTGGCATGTGGCAAAGCAGCTTGAGAATCTATGGCGACAATCGTATCGAATGATGTCCCTTCTGCTCCAAATCCTCGCAGGGCATATTCGAGTTCATTTCGAATCTCAACTTCAGTCTGGCCCAGTTTCAAAGATGTCAGCATCCGCTGAAAACCTCGTTGGGCGGCATTGATCGAGAATCGAATCTGTGCGATCTCTTCGCTGTCTTTGACCATGCGAAGCTCTTCAACCAAACCCGTCTTGGGAATTAATTCGACATTCGCCAGCTTGTCATTTAACGTCAGAAAATAATCCACGCTCAACGTCGAGCCTTCCACCCCGATCGCTTTAAGACCCAGCGTTTGTATCACCCGGATCAGCAAGTCCAGCATTGTTTCATCGACATGTCGAATCTGGAGTTGGAGACCCGAACACTCTTGTCCGATTTGAGTCGTGTAGCGCGAGTCACTCAGGAGATCATAGTCGTCTCCTCGAACGATCAGGGATGCACTGCTCCCGGAAAATCCGGTCAAGTAGCGAATATTAGGGAGGTGAGTCAGCAGCATCCCTTCAAATGGAAGCTTCTTAAGTACTCTGGAAAATCTGGAACGCCTTTTCGCGTAGTTGGTCTGGGTGATGCTCATGAACAGGTCTTTACTGATGGTGTTATCATAACGGCTTAACAGTCCGTCTTCTTCAACAGGCTGGCCGCCAACCGGAAGTTGCCTTCTAAACTGTGGACGCGCTTATTGGCCAACTGAGACTATTGTGTTCTAATAGATTCGTAAATATCAGAGAAGGACTTTGATTGTCGGAATTGTTGACTGACAGGAAATTGTGACCCAGACAGGCACGTTGATGACTTTGCATAAATCGATCGATGATTTTATCCTGCATATGAAATCTGCAGGCCATGATCTCCCGGAGACGTTGCAGCAAATTGTCCAGCACTGGCCAGGCTCTGTGAGGTCTACTCATACTTCTTCTAAGCCGTCGGTTGCTGAAGAAGTCAATCTCGACCTGGATCGACAAGCCCGGTGTGGGTATCCAGAAGTGATCTTTGGGGAACATAAAACCGCTGACCAGATTCTTCAGGCTATCACGTATCAACAACAGGCAGGCCAGCCATCTCTGGTAACTCGTTGCGATCCATCCGTTGCCGACATCATTTCGCAGCGATTCCCACGTGTCATCTATCATTCCCAGGCGCGCACGTTGCGCTTAGACCAATGCCCTGGTTCTGCGACCTCAAAAGTTTTTGTGCTCACTGCAGGCACCAGCGATGCCGCCATCGCTCACGAAGCCCATCAGACACTGTTGTGGATGGGGACCCAGGCAGAGATCATTATGGATGTCGGCGTCGCTGGTCCGGCTCGTCTGCTGGCGGTGTTGCCCGAATTGCAACAGGCGGATTGCTTAATTGTCGTGGCAGGGATGGAGGGAGCACTTCCCAGTGTCGTAGCCGGCTGGGTTGATTGTCCCGTCATTGCCGTCCCGACCAGTCGTGGCTATGGTGCCAACCTCCAGGGGTTGACGGCGCTGTTGGGAATGCTCACCAGTTGTGCCGCCAATGTCGGCGTCGTCAACATCGATGCAGGATTCAAAGCAGGCTATCTGGCCGGTCTGATCGCCAATCGTCACGGGTCATCAGAGTCTTCTAAGTGAGTCGTCGTGTTAACTGACTTTGACAAAAATCTGCTCGTTGTACACTTTGACTTCAAACGTATCGCATTTCACTTTCCCGCCGGGATTTTCAGCCCAGTATCCATCTTTGAGTTGAAAGTCCCAGGCATGCCAGGGGCAACGGACACATCCGTCTTCGACATAACCGGCTGACAACGATGCTCCCTGATGAGGACAACAATCGTCGATCGCAAAATATTGGCCATCGACCTGAAACACTCCCACGACCCGTTTCCCCACCACAAACGCTCGCCCCTCTCCTTCCGGAATTTCTCCCACGCGCGCGACACAGACATATTCGGAATTCTCCGTGGGCATCGACAATTTGCTTTCTAAATGGAATGGCTGGTCGAAGGAATCAATCCGACTGTCGGTAACTGGAATCGCCTTTCACGCGTTTGTCGAAACGCGTTTTTGAAGCGTCGAGACAAAAATGTTGGGGATCCAGTTGGCTTTGTGGGCACTGATCGCCAATCCCAGGATCAGCACAATGAGACTTCCTAAAAAGGCAGCCGTTGTCATTTCACCATAGTATCCCGAGACCATCCCGTAAACCCGGATAATAAATGAGATGACACCCACACCAGATGATCCCAAACCGCTGATCCAATAAGCCTGACTCTTCCAAAGAGCACCCACGATCAATAGGCAGATTCCCAACCCCAGCGCCCCCAGTCCATCCCCCCAAATAGTCAAGGGCTCAAAGGGCATTTCGACAACAATACGAACCGCTAGAATGAAGAGCCCCAATGCCAGGATGCCTTTCAGGAAATCGGCCCAGTTATCCTGCCAGATCAGACTGATGATCAACAAGCTCACTGTGGCCAGACAGACCAGCCAATAATGCGCATGGGGAACCGGCATGAGATGTTGATAATTCCAGCCGAAGATGGCCAAAGAGAGGATGCTGGTGGTCTGTAAAAAAGATGATCCAGACAAAACTCCCCAATACAAACTCCCGACAACATAAATCAGTAATGGCCAGGCCTGGAATTGACCCAGTGTCTGAAGATCGACGCTGGAAGGGGTCACATAGAAAAACGGAATCACACACAGACCAAGCATGACTTTTGCAATTTTATAATTTCTCCACCAAGCATAGACGGCTAAAAGAACAACAATCCAGCAAGACCACCAAAGAGGAGATCCGATGGTTCGTGTCACCTCATTGAGGAAGTCTTCAGTCACCGCTGAGCGATCATACGGGATTGAAGACCACACAAGTAACGGCATGAATACGACAAACTCTCCATGCAGATGCGTTCGGGAGGATCGCCGAAATGCTTCGAGCAGCAACACCATCATCGCTGCAAACAGCGGTAGCAAAAACCAGGGCTGCCAAATCGTCGAGTAGGCGATCGCCAATTGATTGCCCGATAACTCCACCCAGATTGGGCCACTGGGTCCAAACGATAAACACAAAGCGTACGAGCGGATCATCAATGCAATCGTCAGCATCACAAAAATCGACCAGGGGTAGTAGGGCCAAGTCCAGGGAGTCCCGTTGGGAGTGACGAGATCCTTGCCTCGATGGACGGCTGGGAGTAACGTCAATAAAGCCAGCCCAGCGATAAGTCCAAAGATTAAAAGTTGCCATTGTTGCGACTCCATACTCCGTAAGTACATTTCCGGAGAATACCAGTAGGGAGCTGCAAAGAAAGTTCCCAGAATCACGTAATAAGGCCCGCGATATGCCCAGGGAAGGAGGATGCCTGTCAAACGCAAGACGACTTGTGTGATGACGGTGGCGAAGATAAAGCCGGAGACCACCAACATAACCCCGGCTGATTTTGAGGCGGCTTTAACCAGCAGTTCGTCCATGCTCACAGAAACGGCAAGAAATAATAACAGCAGCAAGAGCAACACAGAGCGTGCATCATCCCAGACTTTTCCATAACGCACGATCGCGATGCCGATTCCCGCCAGAACAAGCGTGTAACCACCGAGTACTCCCATGACTTTCCAGCAGTTGATCTGGCCGATATCCATTTCCCCATACGCCAGACGAACCGAATACAACATCAGAAACGTGCTGATGATGTAAAAGGGATTATGGTTATATAACGAAATCCAGAAAGGTGTGGCTGGAGTCCGGGTTTCCACCGGCGCGTGAATCGTTTTTGCAGATGATTGTTGAGGCGCATTTTTCTCTCCCTGAGTTTCAGACTCTTCAGACATGACACGCTCCCTGAATGGGATAGATAGGACATGAAAAGACAAGCAGATGTGAGAATCACTGTCTATCAATACGCTCACTCAGACAGGTTCGCGAAATGATTGTGAAAAAAAAGTCTCACATTTTCAGCCTGCGACGCCCCCACCAACGTTTCCTGTCGGGGTGTCGATCGACTTTGAGTGCATGCCTGTAGCGAGAAGACCGTTTTTATTCCGCGTCCATATCACCGCAGCGAGGTGATTGCCGATCTGGAACGCGAGACGATGATCAGCCAGACTTCTGACGTCAGTTAACCGTTTTCTAATGCTTCCGTCATGACGAGGGTATCTTCATCAATGACCGGGTTTGTCAGTACGCCCAACCCTTCGATTTCGATTTCTACGACATCGCCATGTTTCAGGAAGACTTGTGGTGTGCGTGCAGTCCCCACGCCTGCAGGGGTCCCTGTGAAAATCAGATCGCCTGCTTCGAGAGTGATCAATTGGGAGATATGCGAAATCAACTGAGGAATCTTGAAGATCATCTGCGAGGTATGACCATCCTGCATCGTCTGGCCGTTGAGACGCAATTTGATTGACAGATTATGAGGATCGTCAATCTCGTCGGCGGTCACAAAATACGGCCCCAAGGGAGCAAAGGTATCGGGTGTTTTTCCGAGCAGCCACTGCCCACTGGGACGCCCCTTCTGCCAGTCACGCGCAGAAACATCATGTCCACAACAATAGCCGGCCACATGTTTCATTGCCTGGTCAGAGGCAATGTGTTTGCCCGGTTCTCCAATAACCACCACCAGCTCAGCTTCAAAATCGACTTTCTTGGAAACTCGTGGCAGGATGATGGGTTGATCAGGTGCTGTGATCGTGCTGCTGAACTTGCTGAACACGACAGGCTCAGAGGGGATTTCGCTGTTTGTCTCTTCAGCGTGGTCACGATAATTGAGGCCAATACACAAAATCTTTCCGGGATCAAAAAACGGCGGTAACAACTCACCGGTGATAAACTTCTTCTCAGCCAGCGACAACCCAAACTCGTGACGTGCCCATTCAAAGCCCTGATCTTCATACAACAGAGATTCGACGGTCGGTGGAAAATCATCGGCACGGGCATGCAGATCGACATACTTGATCTGGCCACCTTCGTTGTGGACTCCGACGACACGAATTTCCTGATCCATCACAATGTTGGCCAGCTTCATGTTGTGGTCTTTCTATTCGTTGTCTGAAAGGATCATGCCAGCGAAACTGTTGAATGCCTGCATTACTCTTTGTTGAATGCATCTTCTGGCGGACCACCCATGATGTGGAAGCCACCATCGACGTGGAGATTCTCACCGGTCACTCCCGAAGATAAATCACTGAGCAACACCATCCCCATTTTTCCGACTTCTTCGTGCGTCACGGCGCGTCGCATCGGCGAGAACGTTTCATAGAGTTTCATCATCATATCAATCTCGCCGACGGCAGAAGAGGCGAGCGTTTTCAATGGGCCGGCTGAGAGAGCATTGACGCGAATCCCCTGAGGACCGAGTTCGTGGGCCAGATATTCCACAGAGCTTTACAGAGCCGCCTTGCAGATCCCCATCATGTTATAGCCGGGGATAACTTTTTCGCCTCCCAGGTAGGTCAATGTCAGCATGCTGCCGCCAGGCTTAAGAATTTGACGGGCCCGCTTGGCCAGCGCAATCAGGCTATAGGCGCTGACATCCATAGCCAGTTTGAAGCCATCTCGAGAGCAGTTATAAACATGGCCCTTGAGATCTTCGAGGGTCGCAAAAGCGATTGAATGCAGCACGAAGTCAATTTCGCCGAATTCAGATTTGGCCTTCTCGAAAACCTGATCGATATCTGCTTCATCCTGGACATCGCAAGGCATGGTAAAGCGGGCATTGATCGGATCGACAAGCTGTTTCAGACGCCGCTCATTTCTGGCTCGCTCAGGGTCTTTATCGTGAAGGTGTGTAAAGCCCATTTCGGCACCTTCTTCATGCAACTTTTTGGTAATCGCCCAGGCAATTGAACGCTCGTTGGCAATCCCAAACACCAAACCCTTTTTCCCGTCAAACAAACCCATGACTGACATACTCCTCGATGACTAAAGCGTTCCTGTAAACAATCTTTCATGACCTTCTCAGGTCTTGATGAGGGGATTTGATTCAGCGAAGTCGGCTTCGGTGTCGTCCCTCGTATTCACACGACGATCAACTTCAAAATGCAAGTTCAATACGAATACTCAAATAGTTTAGCGAACTTTGCTCAGAAGGGAATGCAATCCCTTTTAGGGCCACTTGGACCTCTTCGTGACTGACATGGCGAAAGACGTGCATTAGAATTGCGAAAATGCAGACTCCTTCAAAACTCCCGCCCACGATGTGGGAAGTCGCAGTTCAGCAGCGACGAGACGATTCAGCAAGGAAACCGTTCAAGCGATTAACAGGCTTCAACCAGATAATATTGCGGCGTTAAGCGTGCCGAATTGATATCCAGTTGACTAAGGATATTGATGATCCGATCTTTCGGCAGTCCCCACTCATGAGCCCAGCACATAAATGTCAGATTTTCCCAACCCTGCAACACACGATCGATGATCAATTCGAGAAGCAGGTCTCCCTCGACGAGCAGTTTTTCAATTCTTCCAAAACGCTCCGGCAAGAATTCCTGCCAATAGTTCAGCCCGCTGACATGCTCAACATTGCGATGACGACAAAAGTCGAGCCAGTGGAGATCAAACCATTCCCAGATTGCAGCTTCGCCCAGGTCGTAGCCACACTTTTGGCTTTCGATCCATTTATGCCTCATCGCTTCGATGACGGCAGCACGGTAGACACTCATCGTGTCTGATGGATTGATTCTGGCATGTGTCACAGAAAGTTTCCCGGATCAGAATGAGCGCGTGCTAATCTGGAGAACATTCAGCTAAGTCAAGTGGTGAGACAATCTCTGCATTCGTGAAAGAAATCACCTCAACACGCTGGATATTATCGGTCCCTGTGAGATTTATAATTGATAGAAGAATGTCGACTCAAGGTGTATTCGAAGTTTCTGGCTGATTTCTGCGGATTCTACGCTACCAAAGGTTTGCCAGCTAACAGTTTGTGCTGTCCGGTATCTCATTAACTATGAGCGTTAATTGCTTTCAACCAGCATCGACTTACGATACTCACGTGGCGACATATTCATGATCTTGCGAAACTGTCGTGAAAAATAATTGCTATCGCTAAACCCAACTTCAAAAGCAATTTGAGTCACGTTTTTATCAGAAGATTTCAGTAATTCCGTTGCCTTCTGGACTCGTGCTTCAATCAGGTAGGCAATGGGCGATTTGCCAAATGCTGCTTGAAACGATCGAATGAGCGTCCGTTTAGACATGCCTGAAGCGGCGGCAAGATCTTCCAGCTTGACCTCTAAGTCATTATTTGCTTCCAGATAGGTGATCGCTTTGGCAATCTTCAAAAGATCATGGGATTTTGGAGTGATCGTGTGTTCATAGTAGATGGAAAGAAGTCCCATGATCTGCATGAAATAGGTGGTCGCAAGAAATCGAAACCCCGGTTGACGCTCGGCCAGTACCGCTTCAAGTTTGTCGGCAATGTGTTCAATGTTTTGTAATTCTTTGATTGACAAATGCATCCGGCTGCGAAATTGATGCTTGGGATTCCAGATATTATTGAGCTTGAATAAGGCATGGTATCCTGGCAATCCGGCCAAATCATTGGGAGCAACTCCGAGCGAATCCAGGTCAAACAAGATGTTGACGAGTCGGAGTTCACGCATCTGCTGGTAGTCGTGAGGACGTTCGCCACCAATCACGAACACATCTCCACTGGAAAGCAGCCACTGGTCCTGGCCGGTGACATGGAGACCAGTCCCTCCCAGGATAATCACGATTTCGGAAAACTCATGCGTATGCAGACCAAAAGGCTCTTGGGGCTCTCGACGGTAAATAGAGATTGGGAATCCATCCTCATGGAACCATTCATCTTTTTTCAGGACTCGCATACCGGTAATCTTCTCAAGATATGGTGGAGAATTTGAAATGGTAGGGCTCAATTAATGAATTGACATGAAATTGGTAAGACAAGTGACAACTTACGATCTGGAAACCGGTTGTGGCCACACATCAGAGTATAGCGTTCTCGTGATCAGAACGCTTTGGTAAGAGACTATAGAGTCGACTGATTTTCTTGTCTGGCGAGATGATGCTAAATAATGTCCATATGATGATGGTATATTCTCCACGTTCCGGGTATCAATGAATCTGCGGACTTCAATTTCATGCCAATTGTTGCCTCTATTTGCAATGGATTCGCAGATTTTCATGTTCGCGATTGATAGAATCAGGTCTCCCGGAGTCGTCACGTTCTTCACATACTCGTGACGAAAAACAGAT
>JBGSVC010000546.1:0-1867 GCA_041753175.1 Planctomycetaceae bacterium | reverse complement strand
CCGCAAAGATGATCCCTATAAACAAGACGAAATCCAGTTAGTCGTTTATGACGATCAGTATCCACCTACCACGCTTGTTGAAAAAGGCTGGCCCGAACGATGGGCTCCCATGACTCCTCTGGATGGTGTCCCGCCGATTTCCACCACCAACGTCGGCGGATGGATTGAATCCACGACCGGCTGGCAAGCCGATCGTCAATCACGTAAGTACAGCCTCGAATCAGCCCCTGGCGAACAGTGGCTCCGCTATCGTCACTTCATTCCTCAGGAATACGAATGGACGATTTTCCAGGCCGGAGGAGATATCAAAAAGCCGACACCTCGACTAATCACCGACTACTGTGGTTACAACGCGGCCACCACAGAAAACAACACCTTTTATGACAACATCTACGATGGGATCTTTTGGGTCGGCGACCTTACCGTCTCAGCCAGCATCACCATTGATGCCATCGAGCCAGACGCCCGCCTGACACTCGAATGTGCCGAAGGTGCTTTTCGCTATCAATGTCGTCTTGATCCTGCCACCGGTACGGCTACTCTGGGCGTCATCAATACCCTCCTCTCGACGACTGAATTCATCGAAATTGCTTCCGCAACAACGTCGTTGAACTCCACAGGCACATACGATCTCAAATTCGCCAACGTCGATGATCGACTCTGCTTATGGATCAACAGCAGCCTCATCGATTTCCAGGGGCAAAATAGCTATGAGCGCAAACCGACAGATTCTCAGCGTCCCCTCCCGATCGACTTAACGCCTGTGGGGTTCGCCGCTCAAGGCTTGAAACTCTCAGCGACGGATCTGGTCATCAAACGCGACATCTACTACCGAGGCCAAAGCAATAGCAACGAACAACGCACACCCGAGAATCCCCGCTTCCGCTGGCTTAAAGACCTCCGCGCTGCCGCTGATGATCCCGCCGCATGGGCTGAAGAATATCTTCCTCTCGCCCCACAGTATGATGAATTCCAACTCAACATTCCCGAAGGTGAATTTCTCATGCTCGGCGATAACAGCCCCGAAAGTTTCGACGGTCGCGAATGGCCCCGAGAAGTTCACACGGTCTCACGACGTGCCATCTCCGGTAAAGCGTTCTTTGTCTACTGGCCTCACGGCATTCCCTTCGGCGGAGCTGATGGCAATGGCTATCCGATCAAGTACCACAAATACCGCATCCCTCACACCAATTCCATCGATGTCGAGAGGACCTACCCTCAGATCAGCCTCCCCTTCTACCCCGACGTCCCACGCATGCAGCGGATTCGATAAGCAACAATAAAATCTGTGCTCACACCACAGATACGCGCACCGCGTTCTAGAAATCCCCCTCGTTTTGTCCACCACTATCGATGGAGAGTTATTTCACTCTCTTGACAGAAAACCTTCGATCCTGGTTCCCGCCACGCTCAATTCCAATCAGGTCAACCAGAGAATTACTGAAAACTTTTTGAAAAAGCGTTTCGCGCGCGAAAGGATGGCTTCATCCGAGCGTCACCACCACGACTGACAGGTACGCCCGATACTTGTTCTGCATGAGTCAGTCATCAAAGAAGACCAATGTAAGCCGCATCGTCGAACATTTGTTTACAAGGATCAGCGACGACCCGCACGGTCGGCGACAGCCAGCACGATGATGGCTCCGAAGACCGACATGAGTAGTTCGCCAATCAGTCCAAACGCTTTCAAGCCGACCAGACTGAATACGAACCCACCGACCACAGATCCAACAATTCCCAGTAGCAAATTTCCCAGGCATCCAAAATCCGTTCGGCCACGCACACTGCTGGCAATCGCCCCGGCTAACAATCCCACGATCAGCCAATAAATCATGACTTCCCCATCCTATACGTGAATCTCTCTGAT
>JBGSVC010000545.1:0-2259 GCA_041753175.1 Planctomycetaceae bacterium | reverse complement strand
CCAGTTTAGCGAGCGTTTGCGTCATTTCGGTGCATGAGATTCTACGTTTTAGATTGCCTCGCCCAGAGGCAAGCCGCGCGGATCGTGGCACGTCCTCAATGCAGAGGTCCACGACCACAATTTGATATTTCATGCCGATTCCAAAACCTTCGTCATAGGGTGCGGTTTGTTCGGCTTCTCACTGCACGGGTGGGTGGCTATGAATGGCGACGAGGGCTTATTTGCGCCAGGGCTTTGCGTTCCTTCACTACCGACGATGCCGGTTTCTTTCTCGATTTACCTCCAGGGGCCGCGCAATCGGAATGGCCTTTCCGAGGGCGTTATGTTTGTAAGGAATAGTCTGGGAATAAAATCCGTATTTGAGAATTGACTGGAATCGTTCATGATAGCTTCAGCCGTAAGGCAGGAGGAAATCATGGATGTATATTCTACGGCCTTGGAAGGCCAAATGCTGCGATTCTATCTTTCACTCAATGAATCCGATCGGCGTCGCTATGCTGCTTTGGAAGCGATTCGGCTTGGACATGGCGGCATCGAGTACGTTTCGCGGATACTTGGATGCGATCCCAAGACCATTTCCAAAGGCATAGCCGAGATCAAATCAGACGACGAGCTGGCATCAGATCGACAACGAAAAAAAGGGGTGGCTGCAAAACAGCGATTGAGAAATGCCCTGAGATCGAACACAACTTTCGAGCCATCTTAAACGAACATACGGCGGGTGATCCGTTGCGGGAAGAGGTCAAGTGGACCAATCTCTCCCGAAGAGCCATCTCAAGAAAGTTAGAAGAACTTGGCACGCCTGTCGGAAAGGACTTCGTGTCGGAGCTTCTGCGGAAGCACGGCTATCGACGTCGCAAACCTCAAAAGAAACGAACGATGGGACAACATGCCGATCGCAACGCTCAATTCGAAAAGATAGCTCAAGTCAAAGAGGAGTTCCTCAAAGCAGGCAAACCTGTCATCAGTATCGACACAAAGAAGAAAGAAATGCTTGGGAATTTCTTCCGAGCCGGAGTGACCGACGCTCAAGATCCGACAATCGTCAACGATCACGATTTCACCAGCAGTAGCAATGGCACAGTGATTCCACATGGCATCTACGACCTTGGCAAAAACGAAGCTTCGATCCATTTGAACACGAGCCATGACACAACAGAATTCGCCTGCGAGAGCATCGAACTGTGGTGGACCGAGCAAGGCAAGACAAACTATCCGGAAGCTGACGAGATCTTGATCTTGTGCGATGGAGGCGGCAGCAATAGTTCTTCGGCGTATCTTTTCAAGGAAGACTTGCAGTCCCTGAGCAATCGAATTGGGCTGAAGATACGAATTGCGCACTATCCGCCATACTGCTCAAAATATAACCCGATCGAGCACCGCGTCTTTCCTCACGTGACGCGAGCTTGCCAAGGAATTCCATTAGATTCGGTGGCAACCACAGAGCACTATATGTCCAAGACGACGACCACCAAAGGACTCAAAGTATTTGTTCGCATCATCGAAAAGGTCTTCTCAACGGGCCGAAAGGTTGCCGAGGATTTCAAAGAAACCATGAAGATCCAATTCGATGCAGTACTCCCGAAATTCAACTACACCGCGACTCCTCAGCCAAAATGAAATCTGGAAGTTATTCGCAGACTATTCCTAAGACTAGCGCCGAACCAATTTCGTTGGTATTCTGACCCGCGTTAGGCGTGTTGGTCCCAAAACGCAACGAGTTCATCGCTAAGTTGTCCATCACATTAACTGGACGAGTGCCATACCAGTCAACATCGCCATCAACACTGGTGTTATAGTTGATATTCACGTTCTGATCGAGGGTGACCAAGTTCGCAGTGGTCAACGAATTCGAAGCGCTATCACGACTTAAAAAATATTCCGAGCCAGCTTGCGTTCCATCCCATTTCAGGGGACGCAGCTCGGTGGTGTTCGTCGTATCGAACGTCATAAAATGATTCGAGAAATTGTTGACACCTCCAAAGGCTCCGACGACCAGAGACTTACTGGTCGAACCATTTAAACCACCACCACCTTTGATCGTTGCCGTCGCGCCCGAATCAGCGATGTAGAGCTCTGCATTGCCCGAAGTAAAAGAACCGAACGCTCCAGGCGTATTGTCGATGACTTGGAATTGCGTGATCGATCCGGCATTTCGTGTGTAGCTATCGAAGGTGAGAGTCGTTAGTTGTGGCGTGGTATCGTCTAAATCAAAATTGACTTTGCCCGAACCTGTGTCTTGCAGTAGCCCGGCAAAAG
>JBGSVC010000544.1:0-2225 GCA_041753175.1 Planctomycetaceae bacterium | reverse complement strand
CAGCCGTCACTTGCATTTCCGTCAACGATGAAGTGGTCCACGGCATCCCCGGACAAAGGCTCCTCAAGGCGGGAGATATCGTCAGTATTGATACGGGGTGTCAACTCGAAGGCTGGTGTGGCGATTCTGCCTGGACTTACCCTGTCGGCGAAGTGACAGGTCAGATGCAAAAACTTCTTGATGTCGGAGAGGCTGTCTTGAAGACAGCGATCAGCGAACTACGACCTGGCAGAAAATGGTATGACATCGCCGACGAGATGGAAAAACTCGTGAATCGTGCTGGCTTCACGTTGGTCGAAGATTTTGTTGGCCATGGGATCGGAAAGGAAATGCATGAAGATCCCCAAGTCCCCAACTACCGCGACCACAATCACCCCAAAGAAAACTTTCGCATTCAAGCAGGGATGGTCCTGGCGATTGAACCAATGATCAATGCCGGGGCTAAAGATGTGGGCATTACGGAAGATCATTGGACGGTCGTGACACTCGATGGCATGCCGAGTGTTCATTTTGAACATACCATCGCTGTGACAAACGATGGGGCTGATATTCTAACCCTGCCTGCGTAAGCCAGATGGCAAACTAACGGCCCGTAGAAACTCAAAGGGCTGCAATGATGGCGATAGCTTACTGTTCGATCCCCAGTTTTTTCAGCTTACTGAAAAAAGTGCTGCGGGGCATTTGCAGCAATCGCGCCGCTTGAGCCTTGTTGCCGCCTGAGGCTTGAAGGGCTGCGATTAATTGAGCCGCTTCATCGTCTTCATTTGCCAGAAAACTCTCCACTCTCTGGGCGTTCGTTTGCGGAATGCGAGTTGGCTCTAAACGTAACTGTTTTTGTTCCTTGCGTGAGAGAGCAGAACTGTGAACAGCGACCTGATTGCGAGTCGTTGCTTGAGCCAGAAATTGAAACTCATCGAGTCCGATCGTCTCTGCTTCGGTTAGTACGACAGCCCGTTCGATGGCGTTTTCCAATTCTCGAATATTCCCCGGCCAGCCATGTTCGCGAAGTGCCAGGAAGGCATCGTCGTCAAGTTGCTTGAGAGGCTTGCCGGTACGCAACGCAATCCTCTGGAGGAAGTAGAGCACCAATTCCGGGAGATCATCCTTCCTGTCTCGCAGAGGGGGCATCGTCACAGAGATGACATTAAGTCGATAAAACAGATCTTCTCGAAATCGGCCTTGTCGGATCAGTGCTTCAAGATTCTGATGAGTTGCTGTCACCAGACGAACATCAATCTCGACAGACTTTGAACTTCCAACAGGTTCAATCCGACGTTCCTGCAACACCCGCAAGAGTTTGATTTGCGTTTCCAGAGAGATGTCACCAATCTCGTCCAGAAATAAAGTTCCTCCCTGAGCCGATTCAAATCGACCGGCTCGATCTTTGATGGCTCCGGTGTAGGCCCCCTTGGTATGTCCGAATAATTCACTTTCAAGCAGCGTTGGAGAAAGCGCAGCACAGTGCACACTCACCAGCGGGCCATTCTTGCGAGGGCTGTTTTCATGAATGATACGAGCCAGCAACTCTTTGCCTGTTCCACTTTCACCTCGGATCAAGACGGTCGATTCACTGTCTGCAATTTTTCTAGCGGATTCCAGAACCTCGATCAGAGGTGCTGAATGTCCGACGACTTGAGAGCGCTGGAAATCCGAATTTTTTTCCAGTTCAACCACGGCGCTTTGACGGCTCAGTTCACTCGTTAACGCTGCGATCTGTTGTTTTTGATGCTCAATTTTGCGTTCTTTGCGCTCCAACAACTGATTCATTGATGTGATATTGCTTTGAATTTTAGCACACGTCAAAGCCACACCCGTCATCTGGGTGACCGTTTGGAGATATGTGATATCTTCAGCGGTAAATGAGTTGCCAGTTTTTTTGCCCCCCAGAACGACGATTGCCGCCAATTCGTCTCCCATGTCCAACGCATGGATCAGATGTGCATTGAGTTCTTTAAGAAACAATTGAATCGTGTTCAAACTGGTCCGATTGGCCGGAGTGGTCCACTGCAATGAAGAACTCTGTTTGAGCTGATCATGCATCTGAGGTTTGAGTGAGAACACGGTTGGATGTTGTATCGGCCCCTGTGAAGCCACGAGCTGAAACGTATTGTCACGGGCATCAGCCAGATAGAGTCGGGCGCTGGTCACGCCGAGGACATCGCGACAGTTGGTGAGCATCCGACCGGCGATCAATTCGCGATCGACCAATCGTCCGACCGCGACAT
>JBGSVC010000543.1:0-6553 GCA_041753175.1 Planctomycetaceae bacterium | reverse complement strand
GTCCAATCGGAATACATCGCTTCGGATAACATCCCGTCATCAACGATGCCCGCGAGGGAGTACAGACCGGCGCGGCATAATGGCTGGTCAACTTCGTCCCTTCTGCCGCCATCTGCACAAGCGCCGGTGTGCGATTGATCTTCGAACCAAATGGTTCAATATCTGCATACCCCAGGTCATCGATATTGATAATGACAATATTCGGACGCGGCGCGTCGGCGGCGTTCAACATCATCGGTGCCAAGGAGAGTCCACACCAACACATAGCGAGCAATAAGAGCTTGGTCATCATAGATTCCGGAATGAGGAACTGGCAGGAAGGAAACGTGTCTCCTCACTCTAACTCTTTCGCGGACTGATCAACAAGTGTTGATTCCATGTTTTCTGTGAAACGTCGTCGATTCCTGCTCATAAATAACGGTGACAAAATTCGAGATGAGGATGGGCAACGTTAGCCTTTTGAGAATTCGTCGGCAGGGGAGCCCCAGAACTGATGTCCTGTCTTTTGAATGAAGACATCTTCCAACGTCGGTCGTCCCAGCGTGATCTGCAACACCAGATCGCGATAACGTTCCATGATCACAGTCAACAGGTTCTCCGGATCGGGGTGATCGATGCGAAGTTGATCGGGCAGGATCTGCACATCCAGCGACAGTTCACTGCGCAGCAAATGTGCCATCTCATCCAGATCAGCGGCTTGAATGGAAAGATAACGTTCCCCCAAATCATGCTTCAAATCGCGGGGGCGTCCCTGCGCGATGAGTTCCCCTTGTGCCAACAACGCCAGATGATCACAGCGATCCGCCTCGTCCATTAAATGCGTCGAGAGAACGATCGTCGTTTGGCCGTCGTGACGAATCTGTTGCAGAAACCGCCACAGGTCGATGCGGGCAGCAGGATCCAATCCGGTGCTGGGCTCATCGAGCAATAAGAGTTCAGGTCGATGCAGCAGACTCTTGGCAATCTCAGTGCGTCGTTTCAGCCCTCCCGAGAGTGTCTCGACTAGATCATTTCCCCGTGAATGGAGTCCGAGTTGGGACAGGCTTTCCGAGATCCGTTTCTTGCCAGTCTCGCGGGAAAGACCATACAATCGAGACTGATGCAACAGGTTCTCATAAACCGTCAGCTTGCCATCGAGACTGGGAGATTGAAACGTAACGCCGATCAGATGTCGGATCTGCTGCGGCTGGGTTGCGACATCAACTCCTAGAATCGAGACCGAACCTGATTGAATGGGCAGGAGTGTCGAGAGGATGCGGAACAGCGTTGTTTTGCCACTGCCGTTGGGGCCGAGCAAACCGAACAGCAGACCTGCGTCGACTTGCAAATTCAAGGCATTGAGGGCTGCGCGCTGGCCATAGCGGAAACTCAGTTGATCGACGTTGATGGCAACTGATTTCTCACTTGAAGAGGCAAGGGACGTCATCAATGATGACCTTCACTGTCGGTTGAGGGATCATGGGGATGAGCCAGAAAGCCATTGGTGTCGAGTTGCTCATTGAGCTGCAACTGTGTATCGGCTGGATAATATTCAAATGAGATATCGGGAAGCAGAGAGAGCGGCAAGCCGATCGCCATCGCGATTGTCGGAGCCAGCAGGATGTATTTCCAGGCCTTCTCATACTTGATGTGCATGAAATATAGGATCACATAGCTGGCTTTGGCGAGGGCAACGGACATCGCAATGACGATGACCAGCAACTTCAGTTGTGGACCACGGATCAGGTCTGCCGCGACAGAAACAAGCGTCAAGCCGCATAACGTCAGGAACACTGGCAGGTAATTGAAGTGGTCGTCGTGATGCTCGATCACAGGAGCCGGTTGAGTCGTCATGGTCGGTTGATTCCCAGTCAGTTCATTCCCAGTCAGTCATATCCATCAAAGCCACAGTGATTTTAGAAGGTCCGCTGGAGCGCAAACTCAGCGAGTTCTTCGAGAATATCCCGGGCAGGGCTGGGGGGCAAGAGCTGGAGTTGTTGACGGGCAGAAGCGGAAAACTCCTGAGCCTTTTGAAACGTATACTCAAGAGCGTCGCTGCCAGCCAGATAGATTTGCAACTGCTTGATCGACTGCTCATCAGGCTGAGCCAGCAGTTCACGAATCGCCAGAGAGATCGGAGCATCAACACACGAGAGCAGACGAATCAGCGGTAGCGTGAGCTTTTGTTTTTGGAGATCTGTCCCGAGAGTTTTGCCGGTCTCCTCTTCGGTTCCTGTCAGGTCAAGGACATCATCGGCGATTTGAAACGCCATCCCCAGATCGCGGCCATATTGTGTCATGGCTTCGACGATGTGAGGTTCGGCATGCGAGTAGATCGCTCCAAGCTGACAGGCGACGGCACACAACTCTCCGGTCTTGCCATTGATAATGCGAAAGTATTCATCTTCAGAAAGTTCGAAATTGCCGCGGCTGCGAATCTGTGACAACTCACCTTCACAGACCAGATTTGTCGAATGGCCAATGAGTCGACACGCAGTCGTGGTTTCCAGACTGGCCGCCAGATGAAAGGCATGCGTGAACAGATAGTCGCCGAACAGGACACTGGTTTCATTATTCCAGCGGTTGTTCATCGTCGCGACATGGCGTCGTGTTTCGGCTTCATCAAGGACATCATCATGCACCAGCGTTGCTGTATGAATCATCTCGACAACAGCAGCAAGAGTATGATGGGCAGCGTGGAGATTGCCCAATGCTTTTCCGGTGAGCAACAACAGGATCGGCCTGAGTCGTTTCCCGGTGAAGCGGGCTGCATGGGCCAGAAGATCTTCGACGTAGGCGTTATCGGAACTCAGTTCAGCATGGAACGCTTTTTCGACACACTCCAGGTCGTCGCCGACGAGCTGTCGGATTTTAGCAAACAGTTCATGCTGTAATGTAGGTGACGACATAGAGTGACTACTTAGATGAAGAACAAAGTGACATGTCCGTGTGTGCACCTGCGAGAGACGCACAGAAGACAAGTCGATGGCCAGTCAGGGAAAGTCTCGGGCGTGAAAAGAATCGTTCGTCAAACTGCGTTCGATGAAATTCAATACAGTTTCTGATTGGGATTGCTTAATTTAGACAATTGCCGGTCGATTTCCTAGCCCACCCCGCGGAAAGTAAAATCAAATCGTAAACCAGTCTTCCGTAAAACTGACCGCTTTTTGAGTGATCGATTAACCGGGACGCATGTTGGTGGCCGAATTTGACACAGGAACAGATGGTCATCAGATGTCGTGGGGAGGATTGCGGTCGAAAGATTGCAGAAAGTCGCCACGCACACCGCCGGTTTTTTCCAGGAGACAAAATGGCCCTAACGTCATCCCTCGATCGATGGCTTTGGTCATATCATAGATCGTCAAGGCACACACGGTGGCTGCGGTGAGGGCTTCCATTTCGACACCCGTTTTGGCTGTGGTTTTGACCGTTGCACGGATCACAATGGTGGACGGAGGTTGCGAAACGAACTCAATCTTCACGGCTTCAAGGGGAAGGAGGTGACAGAGTGGAATCAAGTCGCTGGTTTTTTTCGCAGCCATGATCCCGGCGAGTCGAGCGACCTCAAAGACATTGCCTTTGCTGATCTGTCCGGAGTTGATACGCGACCATGTTTCAGGTTGCATGGTGATTTCCCCCTGGGCGATGGCGGTGCGCACGGTGACGGGTTTGGAACCGACATCAACCATGCGACTGGCTCCGGTATCATCAAAATGCGTGAGGTCGTCGTTGGGGTTGTTGGTCATGGTTGTGACATTTCTACATCCAGTGAAGGGGGATCGACCCGTTCCATGACGACACGTATCCCATGGCCGGGGCCTCGAAAGTGAGGAGGGATGTCGTCACGAAAACTCGCCGAGGCGGGAGTGAAGGCATACCCGCCGCCGCGGAGAACTTTGAGATCGTCGGGGGAAACGTCGGGACCGGGCGGATCGATGGCAGGTGCGTGTTGATAGTAGTCGTCGGTGTGATTGTCGTTGCACAACTCCAGAACGTTGCCTTGCATTTCACACAGCCCCCAGTTATTGGGAGGATAAAACCCAACGGGCATGGTATGGCCGACGTAACCTTTGTAGTTGGCGAACTCGGGATCTGCCTGGGGGCCGAAGGCGTAGCGGGTTGTTGATCCGGCGCGACAGGCATATTCCCATTCGGCTTCACTCGGGAGACGGTAACGACGACCGGCTGCTTTCTCAGCGGGGAGTCGCGAGAGAAGTTCGCAGAATTTTTGGGCCTCATACCAACTGACCATCTCGACGGGGAAGTTCTCGGTGATCCATCCTGAGACTTCGTTGGCACCGCGCGCACCGGGAGCAAAGTAGCTGGGGTTTTCGCCGACGACGTTGGTATATTGTGCCTGAGTGACTTCAAAACGTCCGAGGAGAAAATCACTTGAAATCTCCACTTGATGTTGCGGGTGTTCGTTGTCGGCGGCAAGCGTGTCGCCGGGGATGGCTCCCATGAGAAAAGTGCCAGCGGGGATCGTGACGAACTGCATGCCGATCGAATTAGTGATGACCGGGACGGAGGCAGGCGGAGGAGAAAACGTGCGGGGCTGGCATCCATAAAGTAATAATACCGATAATGGCAATGTCAATGGAAAGGCCACGATAGTCCACAGCCAACCGAGCATAAATGGGATCTCGAAAAAATGAGGATCAACGATGATGATGTTGACGGATGTCTGTGTCAGAATAGCTTACAATCATGCCCGATGCGAATCAGTCACACGAGTGAACCGGAATCAATCGCCGGATGTCTGGGGTAGCAGACCGTTAACTCTCTCCGCGGGCTGCAGATTTGATGGATGGGAGCATGAGCAACACGCGGATTCCAACCGTATCTGGCGCGTCGGTCATTGAATCAATTGTGAGACGGAGGACAGGATGAGTTTTCAGAAGCAGACATTGCAACCTGAAGAGACGCCGCGACTGATGCGTGCGATCGGCCATGCGTTTGGCGTCTGGTATGAAGAGGCCGATCTCGAGCAGGTTCGTCAGATGCTTGAGCCAACGCGGTTTCGGGTCGCGGTGGATGATGGAGAGATCATCGGAACGTTTGGCTCGTATGAGTTGCAACTGAGTGTTCCTGGTGGCCGTGTTGCGGCGAGTGGAGTGAGTATGGTGACGGTGGTGCCGACGCATCGTCGCCGCGGAGTGCTGACGGACTTGATGCGGGAGCATTTTCCCATCGCCAAAGAGCGCGGGGAGATCGTGGCGGTGTTGTGGGCATCGGAAAGTCATATTTATCATCGATTTGGATTTGGGATCGGTTCGTTTCGGGATCATGTGCGGATTGAGAAACGGGTCAGCCGTCTGGAAAAGCGGATCGATTTTCAAACAGACAATTTGAGTTTGAAATTTGTGGACAAAGCGGAAGCGCTGCGCCGTTTTCCGGCGATTTACGAGCGTTGTTTTCAAACACGTCCGGGATTTGTCTCCAGAACGCCAGCCTGGTGGGAATGGCGGATCCTGGGAGATTTGGCGCATAAGCGGGGATCTGCAACCCCGTATCGGCATGTCATTTTGCAGCGAGACGGTGAGGACGTCGGGTATGTGGTGTTTGTGAATAAGAATCCTCACGGGATCGGCTCGATGGAGGTTCACATCATTGAGCTGATGGGAATTGATGGAGCAGCGGAGCGTGCATTATGGGCGTTTGTGCTCGATCTGGATTTATCAAACCGCCTGGAGGCATCGAACCAGCCGATTGATGCGCCCGTTTACTGGATGCTGGCGGAACCACGTCGGATGGAGCGGACACGGCTAGATACGTTGTGGGTCAAAGTGCTCGCTGTTGAGGGGGCGTTGAGTTCCAGGCGTTATGCTTATCCGGGGCGACTGGTGTTTTCCTTGGAGGATGAGTTTTTCGCGGAGAATTCTGGGTGTTATGAACTTCTGATTGATGAGTTGGGAGTGGGAAGGTGCCAACGGACGGATCAGCCGGCAACGATCGCGCTAACCTCCCGCACGCTGGGCTCGCTGTATTTGGGGAGCGTTTGCGTGTGGGAACTTTCCCAGGCAGGAATGCTGCACGGTGAGGACGAGGCGTTGCGACTGGCCGACCAGATGTTTCGCTGGAGGGTGCCAGCGTATTGCCCGCACATTTTTTGATCGCAGTTTATGAATTCGTATGGTTTATGGCATGGTGATGTCCCTGATTATAAAACGACGGTGAAAAAATGATGGTACAAAATGACCGTGCACAATGCTGAATCAAACAAGAGCACTCGAGTCGCGAAAGAAACCTTGCACAGAGTTTCTCATCAGAGTGCCCTTCTACCTAGAGCGAAAAGGTTGCGCGGCGAAAGCGATGACCGGCGAGAAGGAGCGAGAAGCATTTATGTTTCGGAGGGGAAACATCAGCGGGTGTGAGTCGCGGGGTCGCCAGTGGAGCGTCTTGCGTCAAGCCGACACGGTGTTGGCGAAACCAGCCGCCATCAGTGCTTGAGTACGCTGACAGGATTCGGTTGAGAACGTTAAAATCAAACAGATTTCGTTTATGGTCAATAGCCAAAGGAGAGCGTTTCTAATCGACGCGGCTCACACGGAGGTTCGCCCTCCCGGACGACAAC
>JBGSVC010000542.1:0-9358 GCA_041753175.1 Planctomycetaceae bacterium | reverse complement strand
CATTTGATGACTTTGGTAACATACAAGGCACGGAGGCACGGAGGACACGGAGGGGGGAGAGAGAGGGATTGGGGAATAGGTATTAGGGCTTAGGATAGAGAAGAAAGGGGGTAATGCGGGCGTAGGGGATCGGGGGGAGGTTTGGCCTCACGGGGGAGGGAGGGAGACTCGATCAGGGGGTTTGAGTCTGGTTGGATTGATCTGGTTGAGGGGTGTGGTGGTGGATGCCGATTTGGTGGAGGACGCGGAGTTCTCCTGAGGTGACGTCGTAAAGGAAGCCGACTATCACGATGCGTCCTTGTTGGATGAGAGCGTTGATCGAGTGGCTTTGGTCGAGGATTGAATCCATCACTTTGAGAACATTTTTTTCGGCGATCTGGTCGCTGAGAGTGATGAGTTGTTCGTCGGAGAGGTTTGAGAGTTGATGTCGGGTTTGTGAGTCGACGATGGCCTGAATATCTTCAGCGATGGAGGCGAGGTGTTGGCAGCCGGTCATTTGGATCGCCGTTTGTCCGCGAGCGAGAAGTTTCATGGCGGCGTTGACGGCACCGCAGCGTGTGTGTCCCATGACCACGATGAGTTTAGCTCCTGCGACCTGACATGAGTATTCCAGACTACCGAGGACACGTTCGCTGATGATGTTGCCGGCGATGCGGATACTGAAGACATCCCCCAGGCCGAGGTCGAAAATGATTTCAGAGGGGGCACGAGAATCGATACAACTGAGGATGGCGGCCATGGGATATTGGGCGGCGGCGGTCCCATCTTTCTGTCGGTTAAAGTTTCTTGTGAGGAGTTTTCCGGAAACGAATCGTTCGTGGCCGTCGAGGAGAACCTGGAGGACATCGTGTGGTGTCATTTTCTCCTGAAGATCGCGGGAGGAGAACTCGACAAACTGGATGTCGTCCTGGAATTGATATTTGGATCGAAAACCAAGCAGGCTGACTTTGATTTCGTGTTGCGGAGCGTAACCGTTTTTGAAGTCATGGATCATTTCGAGAATATCGGGATCGATGAATTCGGTGTGTCGGGCATCCAGGAGGATATGAGCGCCCGAGGGGAAAGTCGAAAGGAGTTGATTGAACGTGGCTTTGTTGAGAAAGCTGATTTGCGATGCCAGTTCGATGCGAGTGACGTTACCGGAGGCATGTTTTTCGATAATTGTGCGGAGAGGTCGTCGGAGATTGCTGCGGAGAATGAAGAAGATGCTGACGACCAGGCCGATGGCGATTCCGATGATCAGGTCGGTAAAGACGATGGCGAAGACGGTGATGACGAAGGGGATAAATTGAACGCTTCCGCCGGTCCACATGGCCCGGATTTTGGAAGGGGCAATGAGTTTATAACCCGTCACGATAAGAATGGCAGCCAATGCAGACAGGGGAATGCGATTGAGCATGAATGCGAAAAAGTAGACACAGAGGCTGAGGAGGATGCCATGGAAGATCGCGGAGAATTTGGTACGTCCGCCGGCATTGATGTTGACGGAGCTGCGAACGATGACGGAGGTGATGGGAAGCCCGCCGAGTAAGCCGCAGACGATGTTGCCGAGGCCCTGGGCGATGAGTTCGAAGCTGGGAGGGGTATCTCGTTGGTGGGGATCGATCCGGTCGACGGCTTCGATGTTGAGGAGGGTTTCGAGAGAGGCGACGATGGCGATGACAAAGCCTGCAAAGTAGATGTCGTATTTGGTGAATGCTTCCCAGGCGGGAAACTGAAAGAATTGTCCGGTGGGGATATTGACCTGATGAGAGGGTTCGACGGTCCATGTTCCGCCGAAGGAATCGAAGAGGGCATCGAGAGCAACTCCGAGGGCGACGACGACGACCGCAACGGGGACGGGAGATGTTTTGAGTTTGGAGAGTTTGTCCCAGAGGATGATCACGAGGAGGCATAAAATTCCGATGACGGCGGGTCCCAGGTGGAAGTTGCCGCTGGAGATATCGTTAAAGATTTCGAAGATTTCGGAGAAGGTGTTTTCGTGATCCGTCTGGAGGAATTCCATTTCGCCTTCGGGATCGGTGTCGTGTCCGAAGACGTGTGGGATCTGTTTGAGAATGAGGATCACGCCGATGGCTGAGAGGAGCCCGTTGATGACGCTGGAAGGGAAAAACTTGGCGATAAATCCGGCGCGTGCCAGGCCTAGAAGAAATTGAATCATGCCGGCGACGACAACGGCGCACAGAAAGATTTCAAAGTCGCCGAGTTGGGTGATCTGGCTGGCGACGACGGCCGTCAAACCGGCTGCAGGACCAGAGACGCTGGTATGCGAGCGGCTGAGGATGCCGACGACCAGTCCTCCAATGATGCCGGCGATAACGCCTGACATGGGTGGTGCACCGGAGGCAGTTGCGATACCCAGGCAGAGAGGGAGGGCGACTAAAAAGACCACAGTCCCGGCGACGAGATCCGCTGGCAGGGCAGTGAGCCAACGGGTTTGCTCAGGACGAGATGGTTTCATATTTTTCAAATGGCTCAAGAGAAGGAAGAAGCAAGAGATGAATTTTCAGTATAGCGAGTGTTGGACTACGAATCGATCGGCCTTGAAGGATTTTGCCAATGATGAGAGGAATCGAAACCCGCGACGATCACACCTTTGGCGTTCCAGCCGAGTTCTGCGCGGACGTCGGCGGGAGTGTAGCGGAGAGTCAGTCCGCAGCGACGTCTGTTGGAGGTGTTTGGTTCGGAGCCATGGAGGAGGAGGTCGCTATGGATGGAGATTTGGCCGGCTTGAAGCGTATCGTCGATAGGAGTGCCGTATTGTTCGGGATTGTCGATGGCTTGATTAAGGACGTTGTGTTCCTCGGGGGAACTCTTGCGATATGTCAGATGACCATGCAGGTGTGAGGCAGCGAGGAATCGCATGCATCCATTTTCAACATCGGCGTCGTCGATGGCCAGCCAGACAGTGACGGCTTTGGTGGGTGATAACGGCCAGTAGCTGGAGTCTTGATGCCAGGCGACCGCCATGCCATCGCCGGGCATTTTGCAGAAGAAGTGTGAGCCCCAGCCGATGACGTTTTCTCCGAGGAGGTCTTTGACACAGGCGACGATTTTAGGGTTGGTGAGGAGGTCGTAGACAGGGCCATACTTGAGATGTGCTGAACTGATGGAATAGCTGTCGCCGCCGGCGGTGATGACACGTTGGAGGAGGTCATCAAAATAGTTGCGGATGGTGGTTATTTCCTGTGAAGAGAAGATGTTGATGGGGCGGATGTAGCCTTGGGAGTTGAAGTGTTCGATTTGTGCGGAGGTGAGAATTTGGGGATGGAGGTTGTGAGTGGGATGGAAGCCGATGAGTCGTTGGAGATGGGCAAGTTCCTGGTCGTCGGGGATGATTTTGAAGGAAGAAGCAGACATATCGGATGGCATTTCTCTAAATGAGGAAGTCGGAGTCGGTGAGAATTGCGTCGGGGGTTGTCGGTTGGTTAGCATAGAGGTTCGTTGATGCGTTTCCAAGTGAGTTTTTTGTGATGTGTCTTTCGTCCGAAGGAATGAATCGATGAGTCGATGGGATCAGGTGTTGTGTTTGGTGTTGAGTGTTGGTGTGTTGTGGGGAGGCCTGGAAACGGCCGTGGGGCAGGAGGTTGAGAAATGGCCGAAGGGAGAAGTTCTCAATTTCAAGTTTGACGAGAGCGAGATCTATCCGGGAACGACACGCGATTATGCCGTGTATGTGCCAGCGCAATACGATGGAAAGAGTCCTGCGTGTGTTTATATCTGCCAGGATGGAGTGATGTATAACGCCCCTGCGGTTTTTGACGAACTGATCCATACAGGGCAGATGCCTGTGACGATCGGGGTGTTTATCAAGCCGGGAGTCAATCCGTCGTTGGTTGAGGGGGGATTGGGGCGGTTCAACCGCAGTTTCGAGTATGATTCTTTGGGGGCTCGCTATGCGGAGTTTTTGCTCAAGGAATTGCTGCCCGACGTTGAGAAGCAGACGACAACACAGGGGTTGCCGATCAAGTTATCACAGCGAGGGACGGATCGTTGTCTTGCGGGGAACAGTAGTGGGGGCGTGTGTGCCTTCACTGCCGCGTGGGAGATGCCTGAAGAATTTAGTCGGGTGTTTACGGGAGTGGGGACTTATGTGGGGTTGAGAGGGGCGAATGTCTATCCGACATTGATTCGAAAATATGAGCCCAAGGCGATCCGGATTTTTCTGGAAGATGGCTCCAACGACAACAACATCTATGGTGGGGACTGGTGGATGGCCAATCAGGAGATGGAACGTTCGTTGGTCTTTGCGGGGTATGAGGTGGCGCATGCCTGGGGTGATGGAGGTCACAATCAGAAGCATGCCACGGAAGTTTTTCCGGAGGCGATGCGATACTTATGGAAGGAGTGGCCGGCAGCGCCCCAGTCGGGGCGTGGGAGTCCTGACTTTAAGGAGATGCTGATCGAGGGAGAAGGCTGGCAGGCGGTGACGGGTGAGATCGATGAATCGGTGTTCCAGAAGAGAAACGAGATTCTGGTCGATGGAGTGTGGGTGAAAGTGGATCATGTGACATTTTCGCCGGACTTCTCGGTCGCGTATCGTAGTCATAGCGATCAGCAGGCGGTGGAGAGTCTGATGGTGGAGCCGAATGGAAATTTGAAGTTCAGCGAACCGTATTTCCATTTGCATCAACCGGACTTCACCGGCTGGATCGGAGGAAGCTGGCCGATAGGTGCTGACCCTCAAGACAAAAAGGCTGCAGAGAAACAAAAGCAAATTCGGGAGAGTTTGTTACGAGGCAAACGTGTGGGGGGGAGTGGTGCTTATGGGATGAGTGTGGATCGTGATGGAAGACTTTATGTGGCGACGACGCTTGGACTTCAAATCTGCGATCCACCGGGACGGGTGCATTGCATTTTGCCGATGCCCAATCATCAACCTGCGTTGAATGTCGGGTTCGGTGGTGAGGATCTAAAGACGTTGTATGTGCAGACGTCTGAGGGAGTTTTTCGGCGACGGGTTCAGCATCAGGGTCTGGGAGTGCATGAGACCGTCTCTCAGAAAAAGCCGAAGCTTTAATCTGAGGTGTGGTCGCATCGTGTTTTTTAGACGGGGGTCTCTCCGCCGGTGACGCCGTAGACTTCGCCTGAAATGTAGGAGGCGAGTTGACTGGCGAGCCAGACATAGACTGGTGCAAGTTCGGCAGGCTGGGCAGGCCGGCCGTAGATGTTGCCGGCTCCAAAGTTTTGGAATTGTTCTTCGGGCATTGTGCTGGGGATGAGGGGAGTCCAGACGGGTCCGGGAGCCACGGCGTTGACTCGGATTCCGGAATCCATGGCGAGCTTGGAGAGGGATTTTGTCATCCCTATAACTGCTGATTTGGAAGCAGCGTAGGGGAGCAACATGGGAGATGGATCGTAGCCTTGGATCGAGGCGGTGTTGATGATGGAACTGCCTGGCTGCATGACCTGCATTGCGGCTTTGCAGAGGTAAAAGATGGCGTAGACGTTTGTTTTGAAAATTTGATCGAAGAGTTCGTCGGAGAAATCTTCGATGGAATCTTTCGTTTCCTGATAGGCAGCGTTGTTGACCAGGATATCGAGTTGGCCGAAACGTCCCATGGTTTCATTGACCAGGGTTTTGCAGAATGACGAATCGCGAATATCGCCGGGGAGGAGAAGAGCATTCTGGCCGGCATCGCGGACAAGCTTTTCGGTGACTTCTGCATCGGCGTTTTCGTTCCAGTAGGAAATCGCGACATCAGCTCCTTCACGCGCGAAGGCCAGGCAAATGGCGCGACCAATGCCACTATCGCCACCGGTGACGAGAGCCACACGTCCTTTGAGCAGGCCATGGCCTTGGTAGGTCTGTTCGCCGTGATCGGCGGGCGGGTCCATCTGGGTATTGCCTCCGGGGGGATGGAGGCGTTGTTGATTATGAAAGGGGGGCTGTGGATATTGAGTGCGGGGATCCTGTGGTTTCAAGTTTGAAGAGATCATGGCCGTTTCCTTGTCTGGGTTGGAGGGGAACAAGGATTTCGAGTCAGTACAATTTTCGTGCCATGACAGAATCGGGAGTGGGTTTGTCGGTTGAGCGCGCGACCAGCGAACTGACAGCAATCAGACCGCGCGACGATGCATCGGGAAAGCGAAGGTGTTTGATCGAAGTCTTAGGTTGGGCGACGTTAAGCTGTCGTCATGATGCGGTGTTGTTTGAAGGAGAGGTTCCCGTAGTGGGCGACATTGGCGGCTTTGACGGCTTCTTCGACGTTGTCGAGCGGTTGTCGTCGGTCTTTGATGGCGGCGAGCCAGTCGGCGATATGGAGTGCTTCGCCGTTGTAGTCGTGATAGAAATCCATGCCTTTGGGGCCTTGACCGGCGATCATGCTATCGAGAATCGTGCCTTCGTTCTGGTTATTATTTTTCTGTTCGATGACTTCATAGCGTCCACGATCGAAATAGATGGTTGCGTCCTGTCCCATGATGATCGTGCAGGCTTTTCGATCGTTGTTGGAGATGGAGTAGCTGAAGTCTGCCTGAAGTTTTTCATCGGGATAGTCCATCATGGCCTGCATGACGTCGGGGGCTTCCTGTTTGTCGCCGGCGATATAGTTGCCGCCCATCGCGACGACGGTTTGGGGGAGGGGAAGGTCGAGCAGATAGTTGGTAGCGTCCATCCAGTGAACCATCAGGTCGCCGAGCATGCCGTTGCCGAAGTCCCAGAACCAGCGCCAGTTGTTCATTTTGTAAGCGTCAAAGGGTTGCATGGGTGCGTTTCCCAGGAAGCGTTTCCAATCGACGCCTGCGGGGTCGGTTTTGGGGATGACATAGCGGAAACCATGTTGATTGCGATGCCATTGCATGTGGACGCGATGGATGGGGCCGGGGTTGATTTCGCCGCTGACGAGCTTTTGTTTGAGGACTTGGATATGTGGCATGTTTCGCTGTTGGGCACCGACCTGGACAGCGATGTCAGGATGTTGACGTTTGACGTCAATGAGCTGTTGGCCCTCTTCGATGTTGTGTGAGACAGGCTTTTCGACATAGACATGTTTGCCGGCCTGGAGGGCGTCGATCGTGATGGGAACATGCCAATGGTCGGGGGTGGCGACCATGACGGCGTCGATATCGCTGCGCTCGAGGAGAGCGTGGTGATCTTTGGTGACGATGGGTTTGCAATCGTGTTGAGCCAACACTTTCTGCACATCGACCAGGGCTGCATCGTCGACATCGCAGACGGCGACGACTTCGATATTGGGGTTCAAATACAGTCCCTTGAGGAGGGCACCGTTCATTCTACCGCCACAGCCAATCAGGCCGATGCGGAGGGTTTCGTTGACAGTGAATCCCATGGCTGAGGTGGGAAGGGCGAGGGAAAGTGTGGAGAGGCCGAGGAGAGCGAGGGCGTCGCGTCGGTTGAGTTGAGACGGCATGGGGAATTTCCTTGGTGGAGGAGAGGTATCGGTATTTGTTTATTTGTAGCGGATGGGGGGAGGTGATGACTAGCACGAAATTGCCGAATAGGGAGGGGGATAAAAAAACAGCCCTCCGAAGATCGGAGGGCTGTCTGGAGGTCACCGTTAGGCTTTGGGATTCGAGTGGAGGCTCTTTTCCCGAGGGGTTGAAGCGATGAGAGGGAATGTTAGTCCCAACTGAGGGCGCCGCCGGTTTGATATTCTGTGACGCGCGTTTCGAAGAAGTTTTTCTCTTTGGCCAGGTCCATCGTTTCGCTCATCCAGGGGAATGGGTTGGGCGAACCGTAGATGGGTTGGAGGCCAATGCGTTCGAGTCGTCGGTCGGCGACGTGCTGGACGTAGTCGCGGAAGAGATCTCCGTTGAGCCCGAGGACGCCACGGGGGAGGCAGTCTTTGGCGTATTCGATTTCGAGTTCGACAGCGCGTCGGACGAGGTCGACCATGTCTTCCTGGAACTCATTGCTCCAGAGTTCGGGGTTTTCGTGTTTGATGCCGTTGATGAGGTCGATGCCAAAATTGAGGTGGGTCGATTCATCACGGAGGATGTATTGGAACTGTTCGCCGATGCCTGTCATGAGGTTGCGTCGGTGGAACGAGAGGATCATGACGAAGCCTGAATAGAAGAAGATTCCTTCCATGATGAGGTAATAACCGATGAGGTTTTTGAGGAAGGTCTGGGCACCTTCAAAGCTTTCGGTAGAAAACTCAGGGTCGAGGACTTCAGCGGTGAGTGCCATTTCGAACTGATCTTTTTTCGAGATCGAGGGGATCTCGTGATACATGTTGAAGACTTCACTCTGGTTGAGGTTGAGGCTATCAACGACATAGAGGAAGGTGTGTGAGTGGATGGCTTCTTCGAAGGCCTGTCGGAGGAGATATTGTCGACACTCGGCATTGGTGACATGTTTGAAGATGGCCAGGACGAGGTTGTTACCGACGAGGGATTCGGCGGTGGAGAAGAAGCCGAGGTTGCGCATGATGACGAGGCGTTCGTCGTCGGTGAGTTTATCGGAGCGCCAGGTTTCGATGTCTTTGGTCATGGGGACTTCGGTGGGCATCCAATGATTGGCGCAGCCGTTGACATAGTGTTCCCAGGCCCAATTGTATTTGATGGGCATGAGCTGATTGACGTCGACTTTGGCACAGTTGATGAGCCGTTTTTCGGTGGCGCGGAAGCGAGCCGTTGGAGTATCGAGTAGTTGTTGTTCTTGGATGGATGCTGGAGGGGCCATGATTTTGAGTCCTTTCGGGGGAGGTATTAAGTTGTCAGAGAAGTTTTCGAGTGATTCCGTCAACAAGTCGCGACGTATTAAAGTTGAGTAGGAGGCCAGTTTTCTTTTTGGCGAGTTTCAGGTAAGTCAATAGTTGTGCTTGATGAATTCCGGTCACGGCATCAACTGCTTTGATTTCGACAATAACGTTGTCATCAACCAAAACATCAATCCGAAATCCCGCATCAAGTGTTAACCCTTTATATTCCACAGGGAGAGGAATTTGTCGTTTGAAAGGAATATTGCGTTGTTGTAGTTCGTGACAGAAACAAACCTCATAGGCCGATTCTAAAAGTCCTGGTCCGAGAGTCTTGTGAACCTCGATAGCGGCTCCGATGATTTTCTCTGTGAGTTCATCGGTGGGAAATTGCATGGTTGAAAATCGGGAGAAAAAGAGAGAAGAAATATTACCACAGAGCCACGGAGGTCACGGAGTTTTCAGAAGGAGAGAGATCATAGGCAACCGAGTCAGGTGAGAATTAAATGTGACCTATGGGACGTTTACCGATTTGTATGAGAATACGATTAAAGATGATTGCCAATTTATGGTATGTGTCAGTCATGGACATTTCTGATGTCAACTTACTGCCTGACATACAACGTTTTATGGAATCATGAGCGAGAGCATTATCTCTGATTTTCGCAATCTCTGTGGTTATAAATTTCAAATCC
>JBGSVC010000541.1:0-14608 GCA_041753175.1 Planctomycetaceae bacterium | reverse complement strand
TGGCTTCCCACCACAGTGATGTGGTACGCTGCTGGGCGGCGATCTGGATGGGATCGCGTCCTGAACTCAACGTTCGTAAAAAAATTAAGTACAGCCGAGACGCTGCCAATGATGCGAATTTTGGAGTACGCGAAATTGCATGGATGGCCGTGCGTCAAGCAATTATCGACGAACTCGATGACGCGATTGGGCAACTGATGGCCTGGTCGAAAAACTCACATGACAATCTTCGACGATTTGTCAGTGAAGCAACACGTCCGTGTGGAGTATGGTGTGCGCATATTAAAGTGCTCAAGGCAGATCCCGAACGGGCAATCGGACTATTAGACCCGTTGAAGGACGATGGCTCAAAATACGTCCGTGATTCGGTCGGCAACTGGCTCAATGATGCAGGAAAAACGCAACCAGAGTGGGTGCAAGAGGTTTGTCAACGATGGAAATTTGAAACCAAGGATCAAAACGCAACAGAGATGATCCTCAAGCGAGCTCAGCGAAACCTGTAGCTTTGTTGCGATCAGGAATTGAGAATTGATCTTGCATCTTTGCCTGGAATGCTTCAAATTGTGAGGTTGAATAAATGGACCATTCCTCAGAGATAGTTCGCAGCCAGCAGTTATCGTCTGGTCTCACGCATGAGTCACAATTGTCATCCTGATCGGTCATCCTGATCGGTAGTTAAGCCCCTGCGAATGTGCTGTGGTTGTGGATGAGCCTCAGGTCTTGTGAGGATGAGTTTCATTTCGTCGTAGCAACGATTCCATATCGTTGATCGCTGGGGCCTAAGTGAGCACGGAAACCGTATGAGTACACAAAAATCTGCCAAGATTTCAGCGGGAGCAAAGATTTGCGTCAAACCCGGCGTGTCGATCCCGGAATGTCCCGAAGTTGATGCCAGCGGTTGGAGTGGCATGGTTGTCGAGGCCAAAGGTAAAGGTGCGGACTGCAAGTATATCGTGGAGTGGGACGACCAGACGGTGGAAAAAATACCAGAGTCGTACAAAGAGGCATGTGAGAAATCCGGGCTGTATTTCATGATGGCCTGCTTCCCGGCGTGTGATGTGGAAGCACTTTAGCTGGTTGATCTCGACTGCATTTCCAAGGCTGGGAGTTTGTCTGTCGGGGCATTATTCCCTTTTGCATCAAGATTGTAGCTTTGACATTAGGGCCTGCTTGTCTTGCGTTGATGTTGTCGGTAGTGGGTGGGACTGATAGCTTTCGCCCGTGTGCGCAGAAACGACTGATCGACAATTAAGAATGTCGAGCGTTCTGTGTGTCGTGCATCGATCAATCATCTCCAGAAGTGATCGATGCCTCATGAGGAAGCTCTGACGAGAGGGGCAATATGCTCTCACCAATGACGACATCTGGACAGAAAACGATGCCAATATCCAGATCTGTGAACGTTGCGCTCGCGGCGATGTTGAGCCTTTCGATGTCGACGGCCTTTTCTAAGGTGGCTAATGCTCAGGATTTCCGGATTTATACCCATATCGTGGATCAATCCAATCCGAACGTCAAAGCTCCTGTGATCGCGCGGAGCCTGACATTATTTCATGCCAACAAAGTTTATGACTATATGGACCAACTGGGAGAACTGGTGGTCTTTGAGCCGTCGTTGCAGCGATTTATCGTGCTCAATGGAAATCCTCCCATGAAAACAGAGGTGCCGTTTCCCCTGTTGGAACAGCATCTGAAAGTCAGCGAGGGGAAAGCCAGAGAATATCTATCGGAAAATCTGTCTGCCACAGATGCCTCCGCAGTCCAGCAAATCTCCTATTTGAAATTTCAACTGGAACCAGACTTTGAGATTTTTGATCGTCCCGAGAATCGTCAGTTAACGCTGCAATCACCTCATTTGACCTATCAAGTGACGTACTCTTCCCAGTTCCCGGAAGGCAATCAGCAGATCTATTTTCATTACCTGAACTGGATGGCCAAGCTCAACCGGATCTTACATCCTCAGGCGATGTTACCTGCGGCGAGGTTGATCGTTAATCAGGAATTGGAAAAACGCAACTGCATGCCCGTGGACGTCACATTGCGACTTGTGCAGGATCCCAAATACCCACGTCAACTCAAAGCGGAACATCAGATCCAGTGGGAACTTGATAAGGTCTCGCGTACGAATATCAACGACTGGGAAAATCATCTGAAAGATCCAAACTTCCGCTCAGTCTCATTGGATACGTATCAGAAAACCTTACAAGACAATCTAGCCTCGGCTTCAAAATAAGCCAAAGACTTCGGATGCATTGACTCTAAGAAAAAATGGCATCAGACAGCGAGAGCTTCGTAACTTTTAGTTGGTGACAATGTCGTTTGTCGTCCATTGATCGTCGACGAATCGTGGAATTCCGCCAGGATTTTTGTCCTGGAGTTCGACGGGGAGACGTTCGGGGCGCACGTTGTCGTAGCAGCAAAGCATGGAAAAGCGTCGTACACTGGCAGGCATGCCGACGGCTGTAAAGCCGGGGTGTCCGGTGGCAGGGAATGGCCCTCCGTGATTCATGGCAGAACTAACGGCGACGCCCGTTGGCATTTTATCGTTGAGCAGACGTCCAACGTTTCGATTAACCAGCGGCGCAAGACGGTTATAGATCTCGTCATCGCTTCCGTCGCGGGATGAATAGAGTGATCCTGTTAGATTTCCCTGGAGTTGACCGGCAATCACGATCATCTGTGCGACGTCTTTAACAATGACGAACAAAGAGCTTGAGCCGAAGGCTTCTTCCTGAAACTGGGTCATTTTTGATAGAAACTGATCGCCTGTGACCTTCAGCAAAGTAGGCTGATGCTTGCTGTCGTGGCCATCGACGACTGCGCCTCCGACGACCAGTTGAGCACCTTCTTTCTGCAGGAACTTCAGTGATTGATGGAAACTATCGCGTCCCTGGGTGGAGAGCATGATTTGCGGCTGAGCGGCTGAGAATTTTTCAGCGACCCCCTGCAGAAATGCCTGTGATGAGGGATTATCGACGAGGAAAACGAGGCCGGGGTTAGTACAAAACTGGCCTGCACCAAGCAGACAACTGCCTGCAAACTCCTCAACCAGTTCTGGTCCGCGTTCAGTAAGAGCACCGGGGAGCATGTAGACAGGATTGACACTCGACATTTCCAGGAAGACCGGCTTGCCATGTTTGTCGCAGGCGTGTTTGATTTTCAGACCGGCAGTTCGAGAACCGGTAAAGGCAGCGACTTTGACGCGTGGATCTTCCAACATTTTCAGGCCGTCTTCGGGGCTCATGTGGTAGAGAAGTTGAATCAAACCAGCAGGCAGTTTGTGTTTGAGGGCGACTTCCTGGGCGAGCTTGGCCATTTCGAGCGTCGTGCGCAGGTGGAGCGGGTGTGCCTTGGCGATAACGGGATTCCCTGCAGCCAATGCGGTCGCAAAATCTCCACCCGAAATACTGTTGTAGGCAAACGGAAAGTTATTCGGGCCCATCAAAACTGCAGGCCCGATGGATTGATACATCGATCGAATTTTATTTTTCGTGTCAATGGTTGGGATTCGCCAGGAAGACTGGCGGGCAGCCTGAGCTGCTTGTCGCAATTGATTGGTCGTGCGTGGAATTTCATTGCCGGCCAATCGGGTCGGCGCTGGCAATCCGGTTTCAGAATGAGCGATCTGAGCGAGAGTCTCTTTGTGTGCATCGAGGGCGAGAGCGTAGTCTTCCAGATAGGCTGCAAATCGTTCTCCAGGCCAATTGACTACCGTGAGAAACGCCTCGTGTGCCGCCTGCAGGGCGCGATCGATTTCATCCCAGTTACTCACAGGAAAATGTTCGGGAAACGTTTCTCCAGTCGCAGGATTAGAAACCTGGATCGATTGGGCCGATGAGGACGCAGTCCAGGTGCCATTTAAAAGGATGGGTTGTACGTTGGACATAGTAGACCTGCTCAGACTGTTGGGAGGAACAACGGGTTCGATAGCGAATAAACTCTATCCTAGGGGGATTACCAGATGACTTCAACCAGCAAGCCGAAGTCGATGCCATTGCCAATTTTACATTCTCAGGTTTGGATCGCTGAGTCGTGTTGAGTGAAAACTTTAATCAAATTACGCTCCCGAAGTCTGTTTTTTTGAAAAAAAGTTTTCGGCGTAGCCTTGGATAAACATGGTTCCTGGCCGGAATTGACATTTGAGACTTCTTGCAGAGATCCCCAATAGGTTTTCTTATGGTTGACACAATGCTTCGAATCAGCGTAATGACGTTACTGGCGATCACCACGATCGTGTCGGTATGCGGATGTAATACCAGTAGCGGAGTTGTCTTCAATGATTCAGGTCGGGGGTATTTCCGACGCGGGCAGTATGATCTGGCTCGAGGGGAATTTCAACGCGCCTTGGCCGATGAACCCAATAATGCTCACTATGCCTACAATCTTGCAGCGGCGATGAAAAAACAAGGCGACACCGCCGGGGCGGAACGCCTTTATCGTCATGCCATCAACATTGATCCGAAACATCAACCGGCCTACCACGGGCTGGCAAGTTTGATGGTCGATGAGGGACGCGTTGATGACGCTCAGGGGCTGATCAACAGTTGGGTGGCCACTCAACCTTATCTGGCCGAGCCGCATGTGGAGATGGCATGGCTACAATCCAAACTGGGCAGTTATGATGTCGCGGAAGCTGAGTTGCAGCAGGCATTGAAAATTGATCCTCAAAATGCGTTGGCCGCTGCTCAGATGGGACATGTCTATGAACAAACCGGACGCATTAACGAAGCAGTGGCGATGTATGACCGCTCGCTCATGATCAATCCGGCGCGTGAAGAAATTCACGATCGTTATGCGGAACTGCGTAAGAAAAACTGGCAGGCGATGATGGCAGGAGACACGAGTCGTACTGAAATCCCTGTGCAAGATCAGACGATGATGGCCTCTGGATTACCGATGATGACGACCGCTCAAATTCAACCGACTTCAGCGCAGACGATGAATTTTGCATCCTATCAACCCGGGGGTGTGCTGCCGGTCGGTTATCAGTCTGTCAATACTCAACCCGTCAACTCTCAAATGCTCCATCCTCAGACGTCTGCAGGATTTCCCGCTTCATCACCGTATTCGATGGCCACGCCGAGTGCACCAGCGATGATGGCCCCCCATCAACTCACGCCAGGGATGATGAGCTCTGCACAGCCGTTGATGGCTCAATTTCCTCAAAGCTTTTCGACAACTCCTCTTTCCGCGACTCCAGCCGGTGCCGTCACGCCGTCGAGTTTTTATTCAGCGACGGGCAAGTCTGGCGTCTTCCCGGAACCGCAGGCACCAATGCAGGCCAATTTTCAGCTTCCGCTGACAGTTCCACCGGCTCAACAACATCACGTGACCGGAAGCGTGCAGGTGATGCAGGCGTTTTAAGGTCATCTCAAGCTGGGATTTTGAGTGTGTGTCGGGTTGACCGAGTAATGTGAACACACCGTAACGGTTGTGTACTTTGCATTCATCTGCTTCAACGGTCGGCTGACTGTGTTGAGAGAGATTTTTCCAAACGGGCGATGGTGAGGAAAAGATCTTGTCTGTTGATTGAAGAATCAAGTCCAGGTGTACCTGCGAATTAAACAATGTAGATCAGCGGAAACAGAAAGATCCAGACCAGATCAACGAAGTGCCAATAGAGGCCAACGTTTTCCAGATAAGTCGCTGAAGAGATTGTCAGCCATGGGCCTTGCAGGATGACGGTCAGGAAGAGGATCAGGCCGATGATTACGTGAATGGCGTGAAAGCCGGTCAGGAGAAAATACAATGAGGCAAAGAGATTGCCATGAGGCATCGAGGCATCCAGATGAAGAGGATCTGCGTGCGGACCGATCAGAGGCTGTGCTTTCATCCAGGCCAGTGAACCGGGAAGGCCAGCCGTGACTGCCGCCTGTTCGAGGGAGTCGGCCTGGGGAGCGGCATTCAGGGCTGTCGGGTCGATTGTTTGGGGGAGCTTATTTGAGGCAGCCAGAATGTGCAACGTTTCGATTTGAGAACGCCAATCGAGAGCGGCATGGGCGGCATTGAGATCTTGATCGGACAGCGCGATGATGCCTTCGTCGAGATTTTGGGCTTCGGTTTGTTCGATCCGTTTAAGAAGGTCTTTTTCACGTTTGAAAATCGACTCTTCGCCGGGCTGGAGCTGGTGAATCCAGGCAAGACTGGCTTTGTCGACGTCGTTGAGAAAGAACTCCTGGGCTTGCAGGGGAGTTTCAGGAATTTGTCCGGGAATCACATGATGCTCGAATTTGCCTTGATATTCGTATGCCTTAATTCCGAGAAACACCAGACCCAGGAGGAACGCTGCGATGAGGGCTGTTTGTGTGCGGGCGATTTGTCGTTTGAGAATCGACTTATGAGCAAGCACGACCAGATAACTGGAGAGGATCAGAACGAACGTGTTGGTGGCACCGGCAGCGATTTTGATGTGTGTCCAGTGGGGATCAGCAGGCCAGGGTTCAGTCCCTAATCTCAGGACAAGATATGAACCGATGAGGGCCGTAAAAAACATGATTTCCGTCCCCAGGAACAACCACATACCGAGTTTGGAATTGGGGATCGGAAGCCCCATGTGTGGAGCTGGAGAAATGGAACCTGCGGTCGCAAGAGGAGCAGACGAAATCATCGAGATTCACTCTCACAGAAACAGTGGACGACTGGGAATCATATTTGACCGGGGCAGCGGTCGGATCATCAGGTGATGGCCATATGACTGAATGTTAACGCCAGGAGCAGAATCGGCAGATATATCAGCGAACAACGCAAAAGACCACGGGCGGTTTGTCGAGATTCGCTGAGCATAAAGCGAACACTGTATGCCAGATACATCAAACCGAGCATGATCGCGATGGCGAAGTAGGTCAGACCGGCCATGCCCGTCTGGTACGGAATCAGGCTCATCGGGAGGAGAGCTAAAGCATAGCCGACGGCCATGAATCCGGTGATCCCGCTTTGGGGAATTCCGCCCGGGAGCATGCGTAGTCCGGCAGCGTGATACTGCTGACGGTAGAGCCAGGCGATCGCCAGAAAGTGAGGGAATTGCCAGAGAAACATGATCACAAAGAGGCTGAATGCACCGGCATCGAGAGGTTGGCCAGCGGCCACGTAGCCAATGACTGGGGGCAAAGCACCGGGGATGGCTCCAATCGCCGTACACAGAGACGTCACACGTTTGAGTGGTGTGTAAAGGCCGACATAAATTGCCAGCGTGGCGAACGTTGTGATGGCAGCCTGAGGATTGACGAAAGCATAAAGGTAGGCGATGCCCAGTATGCCACACAGAATTCCGAACACCGTCGCTTCGAGTGTATGCATCCGGCCAGCGGCCAAAGGCCGATTGGAAGTACGGGGCATGAGTCGATCCGTGTGGCGTTCAATCACCTGATTGAGTGTGTTAGAAGCAACAGCCGAGAAAAAGACGCCCAGCAATGTGTGAAGCAGGATGGTCCACGAAGTTGATTGCGTACAACCCAGAAAATATCCGAGTGTGACGGTAACGAGCACCATCGTTGAAATGCGAGGTTTGGCGAGTTCCAAATAGTCTTTAGGCCGGATCGACCAGACGATAGGGACCGTGACTGATTCAACAGTACTCAACGTTACGACTCCTCAAGAGACGATTACGCGGCCATAAAGCCGCGAAGTGTTTAGAGATGTGTTCAGGATAAAATTGTGGGAAAGTTCAGGATCATATCAGATAAGTCCTCGACCGAATGGCTCACATTTGTTCCGTGACAATTTTGCACGCAGAGTTTGGAAGTGCTGTGGATGCCGAGCCTATTGAGTGATGGCTGCGGAATGTCTGCATGATGAACTGGACAGAAAAGGCCATAACAATTGTGCCGCTCATCATATGAAGGGTCCGCATGAAAACCTGATCAACAGACCCGTAAACGGCCACATATCCTAACGGTGGATAACCATATTTGGTGACGAAGGTTCCTAGACCAATGAGAAATTGAAGCACAACAGCTAATCCCAGATAGCTGCCCCAGCGAGTAATGCCACAGTGATGAGGAAACCAGCAACTCACAGCAGTGATGAGCACGAAGAGAGTTGTCGTAATGCCCATATGAAGGTGAACAGTCGGATTCCAGCCGTGGTGTCTGACCATTCCGCCGAGGGCGTATTGACTGAGCAGTGCGACGAATGTGATGACCGCCAACGTGCGGTTTCGAAATAGACTTGATCGGGAGTCAATCAATGATGGCGTCTGCCAACTTAGTGCAGTGACCAGTGCCATCACACCCATCAACGAGAGGACTAAAGACGCAAAAAGGCCATGAAGCATCGCCAGGCCCAGTGAGTTTAAGAGAACGCGAAAACCACCGAGAAGTCCCTGAGCAATAACACACAGGAGAATGCCTACGCCAAGGCCACGCACATAGGTGCGTTTGTCGTCGGTATAGGACAGAACAGCGACGACGATCGCATAAATTCCGATCACGATGCCCATCAGGCGATGGCCGTGTTCGAGGAATTTTTTGTAGTCGTCAGGGTTATCCGACATTGTGGAGAGGAGTTTGAGGAAGGGATAGCTAAACATGCCCTGACCGTCGGAAGTGGGATAGTCTGGAAAAGCCATACCGGCGCTTTCCGTCGTCGTCATGGCACCAAAAAAGATGGTGAGCATAGCGACAACGGGCATCAGCATAGCCAGCCAATGCAAGCGGCGAGACGACGTATCTGAAGAAGGCAATCGTGTCATGATCAGTAGGTTATTCCGGAGATGTTACGGGGGCGAGAGTGAGATCGAAGTGGTTCTCGCCGGTCAGGATCGTGAGTTGTGAGGTTTCAAGGGTTGTCATCTGTGGGGTCAAACTTTGCGCCTGAGAGGAGACTACGATATGGACATGGTAGTCGCCCAGACAGGGTGCTTGTCGGGGATCCTGGAAGTTGAAGACCCCATCTTTGCCAATGCGCGCGGCCACAATGGGGCGTTGTTCGTCATTCACGGGAGTCAGTTGTATCCAACCGTCATTGATGGGGAATTGTTCACAGCGGATCGAGCCGGTCAGCGATTGACACGGTGGAATTCGAGTGAGCAGTCTTTGATTTCGAAGCCATGCCCTGCACAGAGACGTCCAGGCACTGAAGGCTGGTCCGCCTTGGGCCATCCCCATGCCGTGAGGTCCCCAACCAGAAAAGGCATGCAGTTCGACATCAGCCCCGGCTTTGACAAAGTTGAGGTAAGTTTGGGGGCTGGATTCCCAATACTTTTTATCATCGGTGGTGACGGCAATAAAGGTGGGAGGCAAAAAGTGAGTGGCGGCAGGGATTGTGCCGTATTCCGTTTCGGGGAAGGTGTAGAGGTAAGCCGGATAAATCAGAATGGTGAAATCGGGACGTGAGAGAGCCAAAGAGGCATCTCCTGTGGAAGAGGAGGACAGCGTCGTCATGCCGGCCAGATGGCCTCCTGCGGAAAAGCCGATCATTCCCAGACGTTGGGGATCAAAATTCAATTCGCTGGCTTTTTCTCTTAAGACGCGGATGGCCTGCAGAGCATCGCCCAGGGCAACAGGTGGCTCGTATTTGCTGGAGCGAAGTCGGTACTTGAGGACGAATGCAGAAAAGCCCATTTCATTAAACCAGGCGGCGACTTGTGCCCCTTCGTGGCCTCCGGCCCAGCCTCGGTAGGCGCCCCCCGGACAGATCATGATGGCCCCACCATGGGAGCGTTGAGGATCGGCGGGATAACATGACAGGAAGGGAATGTCTTGTGGATTTTGTCCGAGTGCCCCCGGGACTTGTCCTTCGGGCCAGAGGAGGATTGTCGGGGGATCGTCGGCCTTGGTCGTTGTCGATAACATGGAGAGAATGCACGTCAACATCACGGCAATTAGAGTCGCACGGAGAAGACCGTTATTACGGGTGGAGTTGTGAAAGATCATGGTCATGGTCATCTCATTAATATGGCGTTTCTGACGTTTCGAGAAAACACTGCGAGGGTCGACTTGAACGAAAGGCCTCTATCAGGCGGGATCAGTCTGTGGCCAAAAGTCGGCATCAGGATGATCAGGGTGTGAAAATTCATAGGGTCCACGATAAACGACGACAGGATGATCAAAATTGCCATGAGGCGGGGGTGACGGAGTCTGCCATTCAAGCGTGTTGGCATTCCAGGGATTTCGTCCGGCAACAGGACCCCAGAAGAAACTGTAAACGAGGTTGAAAGCGAGCAGAAGTTGTGAAACCCCCATCGCGATGGCAAACCAGGTCATGAGTTGATTCATCGGGAGCAGGTGTTCGAGATATTGATGGATGTAAGGATCAGCATAGCGCCTTGGCATGCCCGCGACACCGAGCAGGTGCATTGGGAAAAAGGTGCCGTTTGCCGTGATAAAGGTGAGGAGAAAGTGGATTTGGCCGAGAGGTTCATTCATCATCCGGCCGGACATTTTGGGAAACCAATATTGGATGGCTGCGAAAATCCCAAACAGTGTCGCTCCGAAAAGAACATAATGGAAGTGGGCGACGATGAAGTAGGTGTCGTGGATGTAGATATCAACAGGGACAGCGGCCATAAAGATGCCGGAGAGCCCACCAACAACAAACATTGTGACAAATGCAATGGCGTTGAGAGTGACGGTGTTAAAGACAATTTTTCCACCCCAGATAGTCGCGATCCAGTTGAATGTCTTAATCGCCGAAGGGAGGGCGATCATCACAGTCGAGACCATGAACGCCATCCCCATGACGGGGTTCATGCCGCTGATGAACATGTGGTGTCCCCAGACGATAAAACCCAGACCTGCGATGGCGAGCATGGAGAAGACCATCGGCTTATATCCGAAGAGAGGTTTGCGACACATCGTGGAGAGAATATCGGAGATCATGCCCATCGCGGGGAGCAGCATGATGTAGACCGCCGGGTGCGAGTAAAACCAGAAAAGGTGTTGCCAGAGAAGTGGTTGTCCGCTGCCAAGAGTAGGCGAGGCGTTGTTGACAGTGATTCCACCAGGGACAAAAAAGCAGGTGTGGAAGACTCGATCACAGATAAGCATGATTCCGGCAGCCGTGAGGACCGGGAGGGCGAAGGCCTGGAGGATTGCAGTGATAAACATCGCCCAGATGGTCATGGGCATGCGGAATAGCGTCATGCCAGGGGCGCGCATGTTGATAATGGTGGTCATGTAGTTAATTGAGCCCATCATGGAGGAGATCCCGACAAAGGTGATCCCCAGGAGCCAAAGCGTCTGAGCGAAGCCGGAGCCAGGAGCAGCCTGCGGGAGCGCGGCCAAGAGGGGGTAGGACGTCCAACCGGCGGCTGGACCACCTTCGTAATACATACTCAGCGCAAAGCAGGCGATGGCTGGCCACATGAACCAGTAGCTGAGCATATTAAGTAAGGGGAAGGCCATGTCGTCGGCCCCGATCATCAGCGGGATCAGATAGTTGCCGAAGGCACCGGCGAGTATGGGAATCACCACCAGAAAGACCATCACTGTGCCATGCATCGTAAAGAGCATGGTGTAGAATTCGGGGGTCATCTGTCCGGCTTGAGCTGCGAAGAGTTTTCCGCCGATGAAGGGGAGCTCAGTCCACGGGTAGGCTAGCTGCCAGCGGATGCACAAAGCCAGGGCCCCGCCGACAAAGAGCATAAAAATCGTCGTAAAGAGGAATTGAATCCCGATGACTTTATGATCGGTCGAGAAGACGTATTTGGTCAGGAAGTTCGCCTGTGTGTGTGCGTGTTCGTGAGGATGGTCCAGTGTTTGAGCGGCAGGATAGGTGGCACTCATGGGTTTGTTCCTCCAACCTGATGTTGCGCTGTTTGCTGAGGATTGAGAGGAGCCCCTGAGAGGGCGTAGTCGGTGGCGAGTTGAGCCATGGTGGCCTTGTACTCCTCGGGAGCAAGAACGATGAGTTTGGCTCCCATTTTATAATGTCCCCAGCCACATAATTCGGCACACAACAGGGGATAAGTGCCAGGCTGGTCCACCTGGAACCAGACTGGAATCACTTTTCCCGGAACGGCATCTTGCTTAATGCGGAGCGTGGGAAGGAAGAACGAATGCTGGACATCGTCGGTTCGCAGATGAATGGTCACCGGGAGACCTGCCGGCACGATCAGTTCATTAACACCAAAGACATCGCCCTGCTGAGGAAGTCTGTCGAGAGGCTTTCCGGGTTGAGGGTAGCGGATGCGCCACTCAAATTGTCGGGCAGTTACCTCCGCGACGAGTTGGCCGGAGGACGTGTCTGGCTGTCGGGATTTCATACGGAAGTCAGCCCAGACATCCATTTGATAAAACGCAATAAACAGCAAAAGAGCGGCGGGGACGACCGTCCAGATCACTTCAAGCGTGTGAGAACCGTGGACATGCGAGGCGGGTTGATCGTTTGTTTTGGAGGAGGCCGTCCAGAGCACGTAGCCCATCGCGATTTGAGTGCCGATGAAGACGGCAGTCGTGATCGCGAGAATGACATAAAAAAGATGATCGATGCGTTGGCCGATGAGGGAATCAGAAACGCCATTTCCCGGGAACCCCCAGCCTTGTGAGGGAGCAACCCAGCAGACATATAAAGCCAGCAGAGGCCAGCTCATAAAAAAAAGGCACCAAAATCGGGACACGATGGAAACGTCCTTATAAGGCCAGGGAGTTGGCCTGAGTACCATCGTCGGTCGACGATGGAAAGTTAGTAGTTAATCAAACGGAGAATTTGAGGAAAAAGTCACTGACATCCAAAGAATCAGAGAAAATCGCCACTTCAAAAGTTAACACGAGAAGACCTGAAAAGCCAAGTGATGGCGGGAAAGAGTCTGGAAGGAGAATTCTTGAACAGTGACCAGATCGATCCTGTCGAACTTATCGCATGGCGGTTGACTGGGAGGCCGGGGACTGTGTGGGGGCAGGGTTGTCTGTCATTTGTCCTTTTTGAGACAAAGACATGACATAGTTAACAAGATCCCAGATTTCGGCTTCGGAAAGTGTTCCTCCGGCGGGTGGCATTTTGGTCCCTTTGATGCCGGCATGAACTCTGCGATAGACGTCGATTGGTTTTCGACCGCCCCGAAAAACACCCGATCGAAAATCGCGAGGCGGAGTCAGGTTGCCCCATTCGTCGTGGAGTCCGGGCTGATCGTAAAAGTTGCCCTGGGCATCGGACTGTAGTGCTCTGGTTTGAACGCCGTCCCCTCGTCCGGAATCGCCATGGCAAGCCGCACATTGCCCTTTGGTCAAATAGAGCTCTCGGCCATGGGCAATCGAGGAAAGCTCTGCCTTGGCTAAGGAAGGTCCGGACGGATCTGGTCGGGCGGTTTGCGGAGCGACAACAACTTCCTGGTCGTCGGCGTCAGACCATTCAGACGTCACCATTTCAATGTTGGTGGCAATAATGTCGGGGAAGAAATCGAGGAGATAATCTTGAAAGGCGGCCATAATCTCTTCAAGCGTTTCTCCATCCTCAAGGCGTTGTTGAATTTGAGACTTGGAATATTCAAAGGCAACTTCGTTAATCAGTCGATTTTCGACTTCACCACGCAGCGAAAGAAATTTGACATAGTCGACAAGAGCATCAAGTTCGTCGCTGGGGAGGAGTTTGAACGAGGGCATATACGTTCCGGCGACGCCATCTTGAATGATGTGTTTTAAGTCGGCGGAACTGGCTTTGTTGTTGGGACCGGTGGAGGTGAATTTGACGATGCCTAGACGATAATCACGGGGGCGGGGCATCATCGAAGAAGCAGACGGGCCATTGCCATCGCCCGTCATGCCATGGCAGTGAACACAGTGCTGACGGTAAAGCGCCTGCCCTTTGTAAAGTAAGGCGCATTCATTGAGGACATAAGTGGCGTCGGTGGTGAGAGTCGTGGAGAGGGGATCAGAGAAGGAGAGTTGTTCGGATGTCTGGGAGATAATTTCAGTTGTTTTGGACGTAATTGCTGGCAGGATCTCCGGGAATGGAATTGTTTCCTGTTCACGAAGTTTTTCGAGATATTCAAATTGCTGATCAAGGTTGGGGATGATGCGGACGGCGTCTGGGGTGGCGGAAAGATGTTGAATGCTGACGTCTAGTTCAGAAGTGGCCAGAGATGAAATCGTCGATTGATCGGCATGGGTCTCATTGAGAGCAATCTCTCCGCGTGTATCGCCTGTCTTGATGATCTCGGTCGTGGGACAACGCAAAGCCGTCGGGGTGCCGAATTGATCGTCAATTACGGTTTCAACCAGTTCTCGTGCCTGAGGCATCAGGTTTTCCAGCCGCGCGGAGCCCTGAAAGACCTGAGGAGCCGAAGAATAGCACCCCTGCAGTCCCGCACACATTGCCAGGAGGCAAAGAGTCGGTGTAAAAGAACGGAACGTGAATTGTGGCATAGAGATATCGTAATGATGGAGTGAGTCAGGAAACGGGATTTTGAGGTTATTATGAACCGTTATCTTACATCGACATTCACTGATCACCTAGACTCTGATTGGAAAAGTGCGACATTTTGTTGCAAGGGGGGTGGTTTGAGGTGGATGAGCGGGAGAATCAAAACTTTGATTTGAGATTTTTTGTCCGTTTGGAAAATCGCGATCTTAGGTCGCATCACATACAACAATCACCAATAAAAACGACTTATTCAAGCATTCTAGTGCCGTACTAACCTGTAAACGGCCAAATCATGGGGATTAGTGTGATG
>JBGSVC010000540.1:0-14170 GCA_041753175.1 Planctomycetaceae bacterium | reverse complement strand
GGCGACTTTGGTGGCGCCGATGGCGGTAGGAAGGATGACTTTATTGGCACCGGAACTGAGGAGCTTCTTTTCGGTTTTTGGATTTTCGCCGCGGGCGATGATGAGAATTTTGGAGTTCAGTTCACGCGCGGTGATCGTGATAAAGACGTTGAGGGCGTCGTCGGAAAGGACGGTGGCGAGGACACAGGCACGGCGGATGCCGGCATCTTCAAGAACATAATCTTCGGTCGCATCTCCATCAACGACCAGAAAACCCTGGTCGCGCGCTTCCTGGAGGCGTTGAGGATTTGTGTCGATAACGACGAAGGATCTGCCGGCGTCGTGGAGTTCGCGGGCGAGCATGGTTCCCATACGTCCGATTCCGCAGATGATGGTGTGTCCGTTGAGGGCATCGATTTCACATGTCATTCGTCTTGCTCCGAGTGCTCTGTTGAGTTCTCCATCGACAATCATTTGCATAAATCCACCGACGGTATAGATGACGGCGCCGTAGCCGGCAATGATGACCAGAATCGTCAGGGCGCGGAGACCGATCGATTCTATGGGTTGAACCTCGCCGTAGCCGACACCGAAGATGGTGATAATGACCATGTAGATGGAGTCGTCGAGTCGCCATCCGGCACTGACAAAACCCATGACAGCGATGACGAAAATCACGACAAAAAGCACGACTCCTGTCGCCATCTTGCGGATCGGCGCAGAAAGATCACCGATGCGTTTGCGCGGAAATTGGCCTTCTGAGTTCAAGCGAAGTTCAATTCTTTGGGTGATCGCGAATGAGCGGCAGAAAGTATAGTTTAATGTTGGCGGTGTGGAGATCGCAAGGGTGTTGTGGTGGGATGCGGGTGGAGGGGATCGAATAATGAGATCACGTTTTATTGCGTGTTGCCGAGCCAGTTTTTGACGGTGCGTCGGTCGATGCCGAGGCGTTGGGCTGTGGCTTCGTAGGTGCCGAGCTGCTGATAGACCCAGGTGGTGTAGGCGGATTGTAACTGGGCGATGGTGAGATTTCGTTGTTGAGCGTCCTGGATCCATTGCAACAGGGGATCGGTCGAGGAAGACTGATTGAGGGACAGGGGGGTATAGTTATTTCGGACGATGATATTACGAACGCATTGTTCGAGTTCTCGGATATTGCCGGGCCAGGCATAGTTGGAGGGGAGATGCTGGTCGATCCATGCGACGACTTCGGAAGTAACGTCTTGAGCTTCATCGGCGAGGAGGCGATTGACGATCATGGAGATGAGGTCATGGATGGCGGCGGGGCGGTCGTCGAGTTGTTGGCGGAGGCTGGGTGTGTGGATTCGATCAGCGCAAAGCCTGTAGAACAAGTCGAGTCGAAATCGTCCCTGGGAGATCTCGATGGCGAGATCGCGGTTGGTGGCGGCGATGAACTTGCCTTCGAAGCGGCGGAATGTTGTCTCGCCGATGCGGCTGAAGTCGCGGTCTTGAACGACGCGGAGGATCTTGACTTGTATGGCGAGGTCGAGTTCTCCAATTTCGTCGAGGAAGACGGCTCCGGAGGGTTGGCAGCGCTCAAGCCAACCCTGATGATCGCTGGCGGCGCCGGTAAAGCTCCCTTTCTTGTGGCCGAGGAGTTCGGATTCGATGAGCGTGGGAGAGAGGGCGGTGAGGTTGAGTGGCCAGAAGCGTTGCTGGGTATCGTCAACGAATTGCAGGGACTCGATATCGAAGGGGACATACTGAGCCAGGCCAATGGAACGGGCGACGAGTTCTTTGCCTGTGCCGGATGGTCCGGTGATTAATGTTGAGACTTCGGACATCCGGGCGTAGAGGGATTGTCGGTAGCGGCGCATGTTGTGAGTGAAGATGGACTGCCAGACTTGGCTGCGGAGTTCGATGATGGGGCGTGAGTCGCCAAGGATGCAATCGAAGATGTGGTAGAAAGCGCGTTTGACTTGATAAAGGCAGGCGAAGAGATGGTCGGCTGATTGTTGTGCCAAAGGTTGGCAGCCTTGGATGTGGAAGAAGTGTTCGTAGTCGGCCAGATAGGATTTCCAGCATTGAGCCAGCCCGGTCCATTTTCGGGCGGCGCGGGTGGAGGACCAGGCGGTCCACAAGGACGATTCGGTTTGCTCGGCGAAGTGGCGGTAAAAGAGGACGTAGGTGACGAGATCTTCGTAGCGGCTGATGAGGTTTTCGTTGTCGGGGGGAGAGTGAGCGAAGTTGGTTCGAAGTTCTTCGGCGAGTTGGCTGGCGCGTTGTGTGAGGAGTACGACGTTAGGGCGTTCGTTGAGATGGGTAGCGCGATTGCGGCTCCAGGCAAGTTCTTCTTCAGGTTGGAAATCGTCGCCCAGAGCGTTTCGTTCGTGTTCGATTCGTTGGGGGAGGAATGGGTTGCAGAAGGTTAATTCGGAGCAGGCTTCGAGAAAACGGCGGTTGCTTGCTGAGATGGACATGGGTCACTCCGAACAATTAGCAGACATCGAATGCACACTGTCATACATTTCATGTACACGCCAAACCAGAATACACAGCCCAGCCAGAATTCGCAATACACTCTAACCTTATTTGAAGTATGTACTTACGACTTCGTTTTAATCAAGGGCATGGGGCGTGCATGGGTATTACTGGCAAGAACACGGCGCTCGCTGCACTATGAGAATTAGACGGGGCGCGACGCCCCTATCACCACCAGAACAGGAATTTCACGATGTCACAGATTTTGCCAGATGGTCATGAAGAACCATTCTCCAGTGCGGCCGACGAACGGGGGAGAATGTCATTTCTAGAACGCCTGCTTGATCCAGCGAGCTTGCAGATCATGATGGCCGTCAGTGGCGGGTTGTTGTTTTTGGGCTTTGTGGCATGGTTGTGGACGATCGGGTTATTTGATCAGCCGTTGCATGTTGCGATTGGAATTGGGGCGGTGAATCTGACGTTGATCGGAGTGGGGATCGGCTTGATCAAGAAGACTCGTTTTCATCTGGCGGGTCGGGCGATCGCGATGTTGGGATGTTTGACGTTGCCGTTGAATCTTTGGTTTTATGATGCCCAAGGGTTAATTACTTTGGACAACGGGGGGCATCTTTGGATACCGGCGTTCATGTGTTCGGTGATCTATGCGGCGATCGCTGCGGTACTGGTGGATGCGCTCTTTGTGTATGCGTTTGTGGGTGGGATCGCGTTGACGGGTCTGTTGATTCTGGGGGATCATCAGGTGGCGCGGTTTTATGAGATCATTGCGCCTTCGGCGTTGTTGGTTGTGTGGGGTGTGATTTGTGCGCATGTCGAGAAGGCCTTTCTTAAGGAAGGCTCGACGATTACACAGTTCAATTTTGGAAAGGCGTTTTTTCGAGCCGGTCATTTGACGATGGCCAGTGGCTTGGGCTTACTGTTGGGAGGGCGGATCGCCGGTCATTTTTATGACGCGTTTTTAGCGGGGAATGTCTGGTTTACGATGCCCACCGTGGCCAGTGATCCGGGTGCTCAGTTGACGGCGTTGACTCTGGTTTTGGCGGCGACGTGGACGTATTTTTTCGGCTGGTTCATGCATCCCAAACAGGTGCTGCTGGCTGTGGGCGGACTGGTGACGACGGCGTGGTCGATTGTGATTGGCTGCGACCTGATAGGGATTGAATTGAGTGGGCATGTGCTGTTGATCGTGATGGCGATTTTGGCGACGCTGTTGCAATTAGCGGCCTATGTTTGGGGTCGTCAGGTCAATCCGTTGGCTGAGAACCGGGAGTTTGCGGACTCATTGCGAAAGTCGGCTTCTATGCTGGCGAGTCTGGCAGGGGTGCTTGGTCTGGCTGAGATGACGCGGTTTGTTTTCGATCTTGCGGGCAACAAAGAAGAGCATCTTATTCCCATGAGCCTCATCGCCATGCTGGGGGCGAATCTCATTTCAACAATGATCACGGCTGTTTTACTGCCACAGACAGCGATCCGACCGACGCGGTTGACGGTCTGCACTTTGGCGATTGAATTGGGGTGGTCGTTGTTGCTGGCGACGCTGTGGTTGTTTGATATGGGAATCAGTGTTTCGTTGCCATTGGTGGGGCTGGCTGGTCTTGTCGTCAGTGTGGTGCTTGAAGCTATGAAGACTGAGGAGAAGCAAAAGATTCTCCATAGCCTGGGTTATCGATTGGCAATGATTTCGGCAGTGGTGCTAACTGGTTTGGGCGGGTTGAGCTTGTGTTGTGAAATCACTCATCTGCGTGATTCATTTGATGGTTTGTTTCATCTGACTCGAAACGGATTCTGGTTGATTGGTCTGGAAGTGGCGATCAACTTCGGGCTGCTGAATTACATGACCGGTCAGAAGCGTTTTCGCCTATTGACTTTGCTGGCTTGCAGTGCCGTCCTGGCGGAGCGTTATCATTATTTGACTGACTATGATTATGCACCACTGCTGGCGATCAGTTTTGTCAGTCTTGTGGAGATCCTCATTACGACGATCACCAGGAAGACGACGACCGATGTGAAGAAGGTCTTTGCCGTTGGATTGCCTGTGTTTGTTTTATCGGCGACGGCTGGCATTTTGATTGCCGTCAACCGCGTGTTGACGATGACCTACCAGTGGGATCAACTGTCGATCTTGTTGTTACAACTGGTGATGTCGGTGTTAGCCATCGTCATTGTGACCGAGACGGCCTGGCGACGCGGTCTGCAGGTGACTGCTGTTGTGCAGTTGATATTGGCCAGTTGCCTGTTTGTTGTGCTCTCTGAGATCTCATTTTTCCACGGAGTCGAACTGGTCTCGATGTTCGTGGGGTTGGGGTTGCTGATCAGTGGTCACCTGGGATGGAAAAGTGAAGGGGAAACGAAAGATCACTCAATCACGGCTCAACTGAGTCTGGGAAGTCTGGCCGTTAGCGTGCCGTGGATAGTCGGGTTGGTGTTGATGAGAGCCGGTCTGTGGGACTTTGATGCGACATGGACAACCATGCATAATCTGGTCGTGTTGCTCGTCGGACTCTCGCTGTTGGGATCGGGGTTGTTGTGTCGGATACGCAGCACGACGATCTGGGGAACAATCAGCCTGGCCAGCTACCTTCTGAGTCTGTTTTTCCTGCTGCATTTGCCCCGACAACTTCAGAGTGTGTCGGTGATGATGATGGTGGGGGGCGGAGTGTTTTTTGTCATCGCGATTTTGCTGAGTGTTTACCGCGAGACGTTGATTCACCTGCCGCAGCGGTTCAAAGAAGGGGAGGGCGTGTTCGAGGTTTTGAAGTGGCGATGAGGATCGTTTGAAGTCACGTGAGTCGTGTTCAAAGCGTGTCGTTCTGGTGAGTCGCCCGTCGGAGGTCTTTGGATTTCCGGCGGGCGATTTTTTTTGTTGATGCTGCTTGTGAGGTCACCAAGTTGACTTCCGATTGATTCGTACGATGACGACGATGTGAAGTTAGGAGTCGTATGAGAAAATCTGGCCCTGCAGAGAATTATCAAATGTCAACAGTGTTGCAGACGCGATTTGTATCGACGCGGCTCACATGGAGGTTCGCCCTCCCTTAAAATTAAAAGTGATCAGGCTTTGAGCAATTGGAGTACTTTTTGCCACTGTTTTTCGAGACGTTGAGGGGAGATCGCGCCGTTGGTGCCGAGTTCCTGGGCGAACAGGGAGATGCGGAACTCTTCGATCATCCAGCGATATTCTTCAAAGGCTTCGACGATCATGAGTTTGGCATGTTTGGGTCTGGGGGTGGCGAGGAATTGACGCCAGAAGGGTTCGAGTTGTTGTTGTCGTTGTCGATCTTTTTGAACGCCTTGGGGTGCGATGAGTTTGTCGTAGCGAATCAGAGCGCCGTTGAGATATCGCGGGTAATGCAGCAGGCGAGGATAGGAGACAGTCAGGAGAAAATCTTGCGGGAATAAGGATTCACGTTGATCCTGAATTTCGAAGAGGGCGGGTTGATGCAGGGCGACGGTGTCGTTGTCTTTTTGATCGAGCTTCAAACAGGCTTCGTACATTTTCGTGAGCACGGGTGTGAACTCGGCGACGATATCGGGGATTTGCCCACGGCCGGTTGAGAGGAATTTTTCGTAGGCGGCTTTGTCTCTGGGAAGAGGTTGAGCGAGTGTCGCGATGCGGCGGCTGATGAGTTGTTTGAGTTGATGTTTGATGCCTCGATAGCCGACGAATTTGCGGCCGTAGAGTTCCATCGCATCGAGTTTTGGCCAGTGGGCGATCTGTTGATCGAGCTGTTTTTTGCAGGCGATCAAGAACAGACGAGATAAGCCGAGTTGTGACAGCGAACGGGCGATGTCGGCAGTTTCTGCGAGTGTGACGTTGACTCCTTCGCCGGTATCTTCGAGGCAGGGGTAGGCCAACAGATTGATGCCGCCGCGGTTGATGGTGACCGACTCCGGGAGGGGTTCGTCGGGGAAGGTGGTTAGTGCAGCTTTGGAAGCGGGGGTGTGGATGGGTGTGGAGATGGAGCGTGTGGCGTGATAGGTTTCGCGTTGTGCGGGGAATTTTTGTTGGAGGTCGGTCAGCGATCTGGAAATGGCGAGTCGGGTTTTGTTTTCATCAATGACTTCGATCGTAAACTGCAAATAGGCAGGCAGATCAACGTGTTGCAGCAGGTGGACGGAGACGGGATTGCCGACGATTTTGGAGAGTTCGCGCGCGAGGGTTTCATAGAACGGGCCGAAGCCGTAGGGCATTTTGGCAGCGAGTTTTTCGGCTGTGACGTTGAGGGGGATTAAGCCTACACGGATGTTTTTGGGGAGTGACTTGAGAATGGCTTGTATCTTTTCGGCGACCAAGCCTGGCACTAGCCAATCGAGGAGTTGCGAGGGGATCTGATGCAGGGCGGCACGCGGGACAACGAGTGTGACGCCATCTTCTTTTTCTCCAGGTTCATACTTATAAACCAGACGCAATGTCAGGTGTTCGATCGTCAAGTCGTCGGGATACATCGCCGACATGTTGGCCGGGAGTTCTGAAGTCAACATCCGCTCGGCGGTGAGGATGAGGTGATCGGGCTGTTGCTGGCGAAACTTATTCCACCAGAGTTGCAGGCCGGCGGAATCGACGATATCAGCGGGGATGCGTTGAGTGTAAAAATCCCATTGGGCGTCTTCGGTTCTAAGCAGGTCATGTCGACGCAATTTGGCCTGAAGAATATCGAGGGTGTCGAGGAGCTTTTGATTACCGATGACGAAGTTGTGCTGGCGATCGATTTCCGCTAGTTCAATCTCGCCTTTGATGATCCCCTCTTTAATCATGATCTCGCGGGCGTGCTCGGGGTTGACGTTGCTGTAGCGAACGGTTCGCCGAGTGACGATAGGCAGGCCGAAGAGGGTGATATTCTGATAGGCCTTAACCAGACCTGCGCGCTTGTCCCAGAAGGGATCGTAGTGCAGTTTTTTAGTCAGGTGTTTGGAAATCGGTTCGACCCATTCAGGCCGGATGACGGCACAGGTTCGGGCATATTGCTTGGTTGTCTCTACGATTTCTGCAGCCATGAACCAGGCTGGCTTTTTGGATTTCGAGGCCTCTGCTTTCGAGTCTTGTGGACTTTGAGTTTTTGGAAAGACAGACTTACCCGGTGCCAGCACAGATCCAGGCCAAATATGGAGTTTTAGTCCCCCTGCGCCCAGATATTCCTGCTGGCCTGTCAAGTAGGCGATGTTGGAAAGCAACCCCGTCAGCAATGCTTTATGAATCTCATCTGCGTCCGGGTTTCGTGATTTGACCTTGAGTCGTCTTTCGTCACACAAACCCAGCAGTTGCTGATGAAGTTCGCTCCACTCACGCATCCGGTTGACGGAGAGATAATTCTGCTCACACCATTTCTTGAGTTTCGAACGCGAATTATTTTGCTTGTAGTCGTGATACGAATTCCAGAGCTTGAGCAATGACAGAAAATCAGATGTCGGGACCAGAAACTTTTGATGGGCCTCATCAGCAGCGAGTTGCTTATCGAGCGGACGGTCACGGGGATCTTGAATTTCCAGCACGGAGGCGATGATCAAAACTTCGTGAAGGCAATGCAACTGCTCACCAGCCAGAATCATCCTGCCAATACGTGGATCGACGGGCAACGACGCCAGTTGTCGACCGATCGGGGTCAACGCGTCATTCTCATCGATCGCCCCGAGTTCAAACAGCGTGCGAATGCCATCGTTGATATTCGCCGCTCGTGGAGGATCAAGAAATGGAAACTCCTGAATCGCGCCGAGTCCTAACGACATCGTCTGCAAGACGACAGCAGCTAGATTGGTGCGCAGAATTTCCGGGGACGTGTACTCTTCACGAGATTCATAGTCGGATTGCTCATAAAGACGGATGCAGATCCCGGGACCGACGCGGCCACAGCGGCCCTTTCTTTGGTCGGCAGAGGCTTTGGAAATCGGTTCAATCGGCAGACGTTGCATTTTTGCCCGCGGCGAATAGCGAGAAATCCGTGCCAGTCCCAGATCGACAACCGCATCGATCCCTGGCACCGTGATCGACGACTCTGCGACGTTGGTGGCCAATACGATTCGACGATTCTGGTGCGGCTGAAATATTCGTTCCTGATCTGCCGCCGAGAGGCGACCATAGAGAGGCAGAATTTCCAGGTCGTCGCCACTGCGTCGGGATTGCGTGAATCGACCGCGCAGAATCCGCGCTGCTTCCCGGATATCGCGCTCTGACGGGAGAAACGCGAGCACATCACGCATCCCCTCGTTTTCCAGTTCCAGGAGAGCATCCGTTAATGCATCCCGCCAGTCGGTGTTTCGATCGTTCTCGTCGGCTCTGGGGGGACGATAGCGCAGTTCTACCGGATAGGTCCGCCCTTCAACAATGATCGTCGGCGCTGGTGTTTCGTTGATCGTAAAGTAGTCGGCAAAACGCACGGCGTCGATAGTCGCCGACGTAATGATGATCCGCAAATCTGGGCGCTTGGGCAGGAGTTGTTTCAGATATCCCAACAAAAAATCAATATTCAGACTTCGCTCATGCGCTTCATCAACGATGATCGTATCATATTGATTGAGGTAGCGATCTGTCTGCGTTTCAGCCAACAGCAACCCATCGGTCATCACCTTGACCATCGTCATCGGACCCGTGGAATCGGTGAAGCGAACTTTGAAACCGACATGCGTTCCTAACGGTGAATTCAATTCCGAAGCCACACGCGAGGCAACCGAACGAGCTGCGATGCGCCTGGGCTGCGTATGGCCGATCACTCCCTGTCGACCCCGCCCCATTTCCAAAAGAAACAAAGGCAACTGTGTCGACTTGCCAGACCCTGTTTCCCCGCACAAAATCACCACCTGATGACTGCCAATGGCGGCTTGAATTTCCTGCTTGCGAGCATAGATTGGCAGGCTCGTGTCGCAGGTGATGGTTAACTGTTCGGCCAGGCGATCAGCCAGCAGCTTTTCGGAACGCGAGAGTTGTTCGATGAACTTTGACAGATTTCGATCGAAAGGCTGGTTCGATTTCGCTGACGTGCGAATTTTTCTTAAAAACTGTTGTAGCCGAAAACGATCGACCTGCAGGACATGCCTGAGTCGTTGATCAAGAGAATTATCAAAAGGATTGGTCACAGATGTCGTTTCGGGCATGATGCAGACATTATTGTCGGTCTACTCCACACTGACAAGGTTGTCAGTGGAGAACCGTCACTGAGTCGTCGGATAGGGAAGGAGAGAGAAGGGAGAGGGGTTGATCAACTTTGAAGACTTTGCCCCTCATCTGATCTTTTGAGCATTGACAGCCTCTCCAGCGAGGATCAAGATGCAGTCATCTTGTTTCCTTTGAAATCCGCGTCATGATTCATTTCTGGCAACTCAGGATTGTTGCCGCTCACCACTCCCACAGACGGAATCCTTATGGTACTGAGCAAAAATGTTTACTTTGTCAAAGAAAAAGTCGGGATGTTCAAGGCATCGAATCAATACGACATTTTCGACCCCCATACCGGCGAAGAGTTGATGCATTGCCGAGAACCCAACCTGGGAGCATTGACGAAGATCCTGCGGTTTACAGACTACAAACGCATGTCTGCCTTCAACGTCGAAGTCACTGACACGCAAGGGAATCAAATTGTTCGGGTCAGTCGTGGCTTTGCTGTTCTCAACTCCAACGTCAAAGTTTTTGACCACAACGACGAGCATATCGGGACATTTCGTCAGAAGATCTTCACGCTCGTGAGGCAGAAATTCCAGATTCAGGATGCCTCCGGCAATAACGTCTGCGAACTCAAAGCCAAAAACTGGCGTGCCTGGAACTTCGTCTTTATGGTCGGTGATCGCGAAGTCGCTCAAGTCACAAAAAAATGGGCGGGCATCGGCAAAGAACTTTTCACAAGTGCTGATAACTACGTCCTGACAATCGATGAAACAGTTCCCGCAGATTCCCTGATCCGTCGTCTGGTCATGGCTGCCACCATGACCATCGACATGGTTCTTAAAGAATAAAAGGGATCGCACGTTATTGGTCTGGCCACTCAAGAGTCGTTTTGGCTGCTTTCATGTCACCAATTTCTTTCATCTCATTGACATCCCACGGAATTGCTATGTTACGATACACGCGATGGGCCACAACACTGCTGCTGATCGGCATCTCACACGCCTCCCTCGCCTGGGCACAGAAACCACAGGTCTGGATTTACACAGACATGTCAGACAAAACTCTCCCCGGCAACAACCACATGAAAACCATCAACGATCCAGACGACATCTCCGCCATGGGAGGCTATCTGTTGATGTGCAATGAGTTTGAGACTTTGGGAATTGTGGTCACAAGCACCAACCGTTCTCAACACGCTGCGACGCCCGATCAAGCCGATTGGGCCAACGCCTATTTTGGCAAGGCCTTTGATGCCGAGCGACCTGCGCTGCAAAAAGAACTGGGAGGCTATCCCGAATCGATAACATTCACGCAATCCTGCGTCAAAGCCACCGCTGAAAAATTTGATCCTCGCCAAACCTATACGTCTCTCGAAGGCTATTCAACGATCCAGCCTTTATTGACTCTAGCCGAAACCACCACGGAACCTATTTATGTCTTGTGCTGGGGACCATTGACTGAGCCTGCCATTCTTGTCAAACATGCTCTGACTGCAGGAAAATCCGATGTCTTAAAAAAATTGATGTTCATTGCTCACTGGACAAACTCGGTAACGCATCAGGGGACACCAGAACACCCAGAGCATGTTGCCAACTGCCGAGACGATGCCGCTGCCTGCGCATTTCTCAAGTCCGCTGCAAAGTCGGGCGCGATCTCCTACTACGAATGTGGAGCCATTGGCCAGTTTGGTATCGTCTCGGGATCTCCCAAAGAAAAAAGTTATTACGATCAATTTCGCGTCAGTCAATTGGGGACGCTGTTTGTCGAGGGCAAGTTTGTGCATAACTGTGTCGATCATTCCGACTCCGCCACTTATTGGGTGTTGCTGGGACATTGGGGCGTGAGCCTGGAAGATATCGATCCCCGCGGCCTTAACTCTCCTGAAACCGAACTGGCGAACGAGAAAAAATTCTACGAGGCCTCCCCCAAAATCCACGATGAACTTCTCCGACGCGCCCAAATCGCAGCCCGTCACTAACTCGCTGACGAAATTCATCCTGCTGCCCAGACAGGCAATCATCCATATCAGCCAGTCTTCGCTTGCGATTCTGGCAACATGATTATGGTCGCAAAACTTTTGAGACTTCCTGGTGTTTGATCTGGATCACCATGGCTGCTTATTGACCTGTCAGTCAGACGAGTTGCCAATCACGTCACATCACCTTTCTTTGATGACGAAGTCTGAACAGGAAGCTCCATCATGTATTGTGCCTATCGTTTTTCAGTTGCTCTTTTCTGTGGGACGGCGTTGCTCCACTGCGGCTCACAACTATCTGCCCATCCCGGCCACGACCTGCCTATCGCTACGACTCAGGCCTCAGCTCCAACAGGCCTGCATGTCGAAATGAAAGAAGAAAACGGATTTCGTTTGATTCGCAGCGATGGCATCCCCGATCATCAAACGGGTCAATTCCCTAATCGTGGCAATCCCAACAAGATCACGCCGCAATCCTACTCCTTTCGCGTCCCCCTTAATCCATCAATCAACGAACAGCCGACCTCCCCAATGCCTCCGGTCATCTTTGGAGTCGCGAAAAATGGAGTCATCTTTGATCCCGGCACCGCGGAGTTCTGGAAAAATGACCGACGCTCTGGCTGGAATTACGATGCCCTCTCGGGAAAAATCAATCTCGGACTTGATCTCAACAACGCCCACGTCCAGCCCAATGGAGCCTATCATTACCACGGCATCCCTACCGGATTGGTCGATCCGAACTTAGTCCCCACCACCATGATTTTCATTGGCTACGCCGCTGATGGGTTTCCTATCTACTCTCAGACCGGACACACCATCGCCGACGATGCCCAAAGCCCACTTAAAAAGCTAAGTAGTAGCTGGAAACTGCGCACCGGCGATCGACCAACTGGCACCCTCGGACCCGGCGGCACCTTCGATGGCACCTTTGTTCAAGATTTTGAATACGTCGCAGGCTCGGGTGATCTGGATGAATGCAATGGTCGGCAGGGCGTCACGCCCGAGTATCCGCGCGGCACCTACTATTATGTCCTGACGGATCATTACCCATTTGTTCCTCGTTATTTTCGTGGGACACCCGATGCCAGTTTTCAGAAAGGTCCACCCGGCGGCCCTGGTGGCAGACCCGGTCGTCTTCCCCCTCCCGGCCCGGCACGATAACACGCCCCAGATGAACGCTTTGGACGTTTACAATTCTATGGGATGTAGGCTTTTCCCCGCTTCAGAAAATGGGACCCTACACCAACGCCCTTACGACAAAACCACACAAACATATAACATTCAACAACTTAGATCACACTATCTTCATGGACCGTATTCCAGCAAAGTATGAGCTGGCTAAGATCCCCCTCGTTACAATCGGAAATACGAGGAAATCACTTGCACGTTTTGCACGAATTTCTACGTCACTTCGCATTTCGAATTGAATCCCGATCTATCTTTCAATGACAGGTGTCATCGCCCGCCTGCTCACGGCTTTGCGACTTCGATGACGGGCACTCTGGACATCACCGTTGGCTAAGACCATTCGTCGAGTCTTCACTTCAAATTGATACGGGAACATTTTTATGACCAGTCAAACTTCAAACTCGACCGCTCCCGCCAGTCCGTCTCGCTGTCATCAATTTTCACAATCGAATCCCAACGACACGCAACTTGCGGAAACGACCTGGCTCTGGGATGTCAAACAAAACCCCTTCTCCCACCTCTCTGCCACTTTTCAATGTGCTCAGTCTGTAGAAGGGTTAACGCGATCTTCAGCAGAATTGGCCTCGCGATGCACTCATCTCACCCGACTGACTGGTGACCTCACCGCCCGGAGTGAGTTTCTCTCGCAAGTGGAAGACAGCGTTCACCGCAATCTGCAACGCCTCAACGGGCTGACGGGCTTGGTCCAGGATATATTGCAAGCTGAGAAAAGCCAGTCGTCCTCGCAAGAGCCTGACACTCACTCCCATGATAACGACATGCTCACCAACCTGCTCTCACTGGTCGTGCTGATTCAATCTGAACTCGCTCAGGCGCAGCATAAACAGTCCCAGAAGTCGCAGCGTGTCGCGAGCCTCATCACAGACCTGCACCACCTCCATACTCATTCCGAGGAATTCTCACAAAGCCTGAATCAACACGCCGCCGGATGTCAGGAAGTCTCTGAATGCAAGACCCGGTCGTTAACCAACTGAGACAACACCGAACCTTGGAATTCGTGCCGCATTTCAATCATTCAAAGACGTTTTGGCAAGACGAATATCGATCATTCTCCTCTCGGATGCATCCGGTCGATCATGTTCGTCAACAGACTGCTTGCCCCGTCAACTTCGCGTCTTACAATGAGGCATGTCGAAAAAACTACTGGCAGAAATCCGCGCCTGTCGCCATTGTGAGGCTTGCCTTCCTGACGAACCTCGCCCCATTCTCAATTTCGATTCCCAGGCCCGCATTCTGATCGTTGGTCAGGCTCCTGGACGACGCGCTCGAGAAAATCAGCGTCCCTGGTCAGATCCCAGTGGCGACCGCCTGCGTAACTGGCTCAATGTCAGTCCTGAGCAGTTTTACAACCCCAAACTCTTTGCACTGGTCCCCATGGGATTTTGTTTCCCCGGCACAAACCCCAAAGGGGGAGACCATCCTCCACGTCCAGAGTGTGCACCGCTGTGGCATCC
>JBGSVC010000539.1:0-1935 GCA_041753175.1 Planctomycetaceae bacterium | reverse complement strand
ATGCGTTCGGCGACGTCTTTATACTCAGGATCATCGATAAGATTGTGAACTCCCCAGGGATCATTTCTCAGGTCATACAACTCCTCATCGGGAGTATCAGCCATACACAACTGACGAAGCAATTCATAAGGCAGAGGCTGGGAATCTTTGTTGCGGATTGTTTCGTCATGCAGATCCATGGCATATTGAGGGCCGGGATCACCATACTCGCCGTTGCCACTTCCTACATGCAGTGCTTCTTGTTCTGTAACGTTGAAGGAATCTTTCAGCACGTTGTGCATGAAGTAGAAGTGGCCATCGCAAACAGCTCTCGAAATCGTCTCGTCGCTATATTTGACTGGGGCTGATGCAAAGCCTTCGTTTGATTCAATGAAGACCGTCTGCCGATCGGGAAATGCATCCAGTTGTCCAGACAGAATCGGCCACAGTGATTTGCCATGGCACGGCGAGGCTGCCTGGATTCCAAAGTTTTCCAGAAACGTGGGATTCAGATCGATCTGAGAGATCGGAGTTTGCAGAATTCGACCGGCTTTGATGCCAGGACCTTTGATATAAAACGGGACATTCGACGCCGCCGGATAGGCCGTTGTTTTGCCACGCTGCACAGGGATGCCATGGTCGCCAGTGAAGATGACAATCGTGTTGTCTACTTGTCCTGACTGTTTCAATTTGCTGAGTATCTCTCCAACGAACTCATCGATATTGCGTACATTGGAATAATACTGAGCCAGATCGATGCGAGAAGCCGGAGTATCAGGCAGCCAGGGAAGCATCGTCACTTCGTCGGGATTGACGTCATTGGGGGCTGAATTTTTATTCTTTGGGTCAGTCAGTTTGTGTTGCACCGATTTCCAGAACGGGGCATGGGTATCTCCTGGATTGCACCAGAAAAACCAAGGGTGTTCCCCTGCATCTGCGATGACACCTTCCAGGTCCGACGTCTTGTAGAATTTGTCGTATGGAAATTTGCGAGCTGGTTGGACATGCAATTTGTTGGAGACGCCACAATAGATGTCCTTGGTCTTTAATTTTTCGATGAGTGTAGGGATGTCTTCATGAATCCCGCCGACGCCTGTATTGCTGGGATCGTTTTTTGCAGTCAGTGGATTGGGCAACGGAATCCAGGCGTCTGGTTTTCGATTATCTTTGCTGGCGTTAAAGACATTTCTCCAGATCCCGTTTGCGTGAGGGACTAATCCCGAATAAATCGCCCCTTTACTGGGGGAACAAACGGTCTGACCGCAGTAAGCCTGTGTGAAATTCAAACTCTCGGCCGCTAAAGCATCAAGGTGAGGCGTTTTAAGCCCGGTAATCTTGCTGGCCGGTTCGCGCAGGCCACGTTCTTGTGTGTAATAACCAAGATCCTCGACATAAATGAACAGGATATTGGGCTGTTTTTCAGTCGCAAAGCAGGTGTTCGCATAAAGCAACGAAAGACATAAAATGGCACATTGATAACAGGAAGGCATGGAAAATCCTTTCGCAATCCAATTGAGGCGATTCAGGAGTGCAATCTAGCGGTCAATTCAGGCAGGTGGGTTAGGTTCCAGTAGATTTGAAACGCAACCAAGACATCAAGCAGGATAGCTGCATGCTTCGATGTGTAGGCTGTTATAGCCTGCATGAGCGATCAACACAACGACTATTTTGCCATGTTGTCGAAAAAAAGTCATTTACAGACTTATCAAACCCTGCAAACTTTCTCGCAGACCATGCCAGCGGGCCATACTTCATTGCCCTCCTTGTACTTCCAGATGACATACTGAGAACAGTTATTCATTTGAGAATGCCGAGGCAACGGAGCACAAGTTTTTTGGGATTGATCTATCGCGGTCGTCTGTGAACAGTCATTGATGCTGACGTCGTGAGAGGTCGAACAGTGACTTCTTATTCCAGCCTGAAAACAGATCTCAAAAACGCAGTTGCGAACTGAGG
>JBGSVC010000538.1:0-1781 GCA_041753175.1 Planctomycetaceae bacterium | reverse complement strand
CCTGCTTCGAGGGGATCCTGTGGGTGCTGCGAACGGGAAGGCTGAAAAATCACAGGCGGTTGCAAATTCGACACGAATAAAATCCCCAAAATACAAAGGCTTATGGATCGACGGGAGCTTGTTCACTATCCTCAAGAGGTTATAGGACTGATTTGTATATTATTATGTTTGCATTAGAGTTTGTCAATTAATTTTGATTTTTACAGAAACACACTCAAAATGGTGCTTATCAGCAAATTGATTTTCTCAAGATTTCATCCTGCCTTTTTTTCGTAAGATTGGTTTTGTCTATAAAAACCAGTCTTACGATGGGCGGCGGAAGAAATCTCGGCTAGGGGAGTTGAGTGCTGGTCAGAATGATCATTAATGTCAAAAGTCGTGGCTGTGTGGCTGACCTGCCCCCAAAAACCTGAACCATTTCTTGTGAGAAAATCCGGGTTACAATCTGGCCATCAAACGAGGAGTTGACGGCCATGAAGAAGTCCCAGTTTACCAATGAACAGATCGCCTTTGCCTTACGGCAAGCCGAGTCGGGTGTGTCTGTTGAAGAAGTCTGTCGGAAGCTCGGCGTCAGTCAGCAGACGTTTTACCGTTGGAAGAAAAAGTTTGCAGGGATGGGAGTTGCTGAGTTGCGACGACTGAAGACGCTGGAGGAGGAGAATCGTCGTCTCAAAGCCTTGGTGGCAGACCTCAGCCTGGATAAGCAGATTCCGCAGGACATGCTCTCAAAAAAGCTCTAAAGCCTGGTCGTTTAGATCGGCCGCGACGCGAGTTCACTATGGCTACCGCCGCCTGCATATCCTTCTGCGACGAGAAGGGTGGGCCGTCAATTCCAAGCGTGTCTACCGGCTGTATCGGGAGGAACAACTGAGCCTGCGTATCAAGTCGCCGAAGCGTCGGGTGAGCTGTCGGACCCGGGTGGAGCGTCCTGTAGCGATGAGAATCAACGACTGCTGGTCGATGGATTTTATGGTCGATAAGCTCTTTGATGAGCGTCGCATCTGGTTGTTAACGAGAGTCGATCACTTGACCCGTGAGAGTCTGGCGATTGACGTCAGCCAGCGCTTCGCTTCCAGGGATGTCGTGACGACTTTGGAGCGATTAAGAACCCTCCGCACGTTGCCAAAGACCATTCGTGTGGACAATGGGACAGAGTTTACTTCGAAAGCCATGGATCGCTGGGCCTATGAGAACAAGGTCATCCTGGACTTCAGCCGTCCCGGAAAGCCTACGGATAACGCCTTCATCGAGTCGTTCCATGGCAGTGTGCGGGCCGAATGTTTGAACGAGAACTGGTTTTTGTCTTTGGAAGATGCCCGCGAGAAGATAGAATCCTGGCGTTGCGATTACAATGAGCAACGTCCCCGTAGCTCTCTGGGCAACCTGGCCCCCATATAATTCGCTTCACCTGGCCAGGGTACCCTGGCCAGATGAAGACCCCGGAAACTCTCACAGGGGTTGGTACGGAAAACGGGAGCGGTTCATTGGACGGTTAGACTCTCATAACACATGGAACAGGTTTTAGTGGCAAAACACATTCGCGTCTCGCTGTGTCAAGAGTTATGATTAAATCAATAATCTACCGTCCCACTGGTCCTTGAATTTACCTTACCGCAGTGATTTTAAGATTTAAGTACCCAATCGGATTCAAAAATTCTAACAGAATTTTCTGGCAGTATTGCAAGATTATCTGTATCTATTCATACTAAAGCAATCACTTCACTAACTAAGTCTTCGAAATAAAAAGTTTCGCTCCCATTCTTGAGGCATGTCTTTTTGAA
>JBGSVC010000537.1:0-2529 GCA_041753175.1 Planctomycetaceae bacterium | reverse complement strand
CATGTCAACACCTGTAGTCAATGTCGTCGATGACGATCCTGCTGTTTCTCAGGCAATTTCGATCATTGCACGATCAATCGGATATTCAGCCGCGATTTATCGCAGTGCTGAGGAGTTTCTGTACGGCCATGATCCGGAGCGCCCGGGATGTTTGATCCTTGATATCAAGATGCCTGGACTATCCGGTCTTGAATTACAAAAGACATTGCTTGATGCTGGTGTGGAAATTCCAATCATCATGATCAGCGGGCATGCCGATATTCCGATGGCGGTCACGGCGATGATGCGTGGGGCCTATATGTTTCTGGAAAAGCCATTTCGCATGGATGTCCTCCAGAAACACATCATGGGGAGTATTGAAAAAGATGCTCAACTGCGACAGGATCGCGGGAGATGCCTGCAGGCTCGGCATCAACTCTCGCGGTTGACGAAAAAGGAAGAAGAAGTTCTTACCATGGTCTTGAAAGGTTTGACGAATCGTCAGATGGCTGAAGGTCTGGGGTTAACCGTGCGTGCGATTGAAGACCGACGGTCTCGTTTGATGAGGAAGCTGGAAGTCTCGACGCTGATTGAACTCCTGGAGATGGTCAATTCTGCACGGAGGTTGCAGCCGGTTTCCGAAAAGCCTTTGGCGGTTGAGCGCTGAACCGAGACGAGCGCGTTATTCACCGATTCGATGACTTTAGAATCGCATCAACACGATCATCAATTTCGAAACATTGATGATCGTGACGGGATGTTGAAACTCGTGTGATCTTAGTCACTGACGAATTCAATTTGCTAAAGCAGCAACAGTCGGGCGACTTCGTGAGCGACATCGTTGGTTGAACTGTTGCCTCCGATATCTTTTGTGCGCACTTTTCCTTCGGCCAGTAGACGCACGACGGCTGATTCCAAGGCGATGGCGGCCTGACCTGCGTGTTCGTCGGAGTGCTTGTCGGAAAGCCAGTCGAGCATCATTTGAGCAGAGAGAATCATTGCAAGCGGGTTTGCGACATTCAGTCCGGTCAACTGAGGCGCGGTGCCGTGCGAGGGTTGGAAGAGTCCTCGATCTTGGCTGAGTTCGGCTGAGGGTCCCAGTCCCAAGCCGCCGACGATCGCTGCACCGAGATCAGAAAGGATATCGCCAAATTGGTTTTCCATCACCATCACATCGAACATCCAGGGATGTTGAACCATGTAGAGGCTCATGGCATCGACATAAGTTGCATCGGCATGAATCTCGGGATATTGAGCGGCGACGTCAAAGAAGACTTTTCTGAAAAATGCAAAACTGCGAAAGACGTTGGCTTTGTCGACGCAGGTGACAATTTGTTTGGAATCCATCGGGCGTCCCGTACGTCGTTTTGCCAAGCGAAAGGCATAATCGACGACCTGTTGGGTTCCCTTGCGCGTGATGACGATTGTGTCGGTCGCGACTTCGTCACCGACTTGACTGCCGCCGTTGAAGGAGGCGAACAGACCTTCGAGATTTTCACGAATGATGATAAAATCAATTGCGTGTGGAGGACCTTTGAGAGGGGTCGGGACATTGGGATAGAGTTTAATCGGGCGAACAGCGGCATAAACACCCATGGCACGTCGCAATCCGACCATCATTTCCGGTTGAACTTCTGTTCCATCGGGCTTGCGAACATCGGGCAAACCGATGGCGGACAGCAAGACCGCATCGGCGCTGACGCAGGCCTCTAGAACATTCGCAGGGATGGCCGTTCCCGTTTTTCGATAGAGTTCTGCACCGGCTTCGTAAGTGGTGTGTTGAAGTGATAAGTCCGGGAAACGTTTGGCCAAAGCATCCAGGACGATCAGAGTTGCGGTGGTAATTTCGGGACCAATTCCGTCACCTTTGAGGACGGCAATGCGGTAGGAACTCATAAATGCTTTCAGTCGCAGAAGTAGTGAATGTCTTGGCAAATTCTATGATGGCGTTGCGAGGCAATTCAAGGACGTTATCTGGGCACAACTTCGTATACGAGAAGTTCTTTCTGGGCAACCATGTCTTTGGCTTTGCTGCTAAAATCAGCGAAGTGGGGCGTTTGCTGATGGGCGGCAAAGGCTTCGTGGGAATCATAGGTTTCGTAGAGAAAGAATCGGGCAGGGTTCTTGGGATCTGTGTGGACGTCAAACTGTCGGCACGCCTCTTCGTTATTCAGAGAGTTGTTGGCTTGTGCAACGACTGCCGTGTGGAAGTCGTGAATCGATTCTTCTTTGATGGTGAAAGTCACACAGACTGCGATCATGAATATGTTCCTGAATTGTCAGTTAATGATGAAATTGGGTGCTTAGAATCTGAGTCTAGAAAGCGTTGTGCGTATGCGTGGAGGCGTCTGGTCGTATTTTACTTTTGTTTCCTATGATGCGCGCTGCCTGTACCCGCTAAGGCGACGCGCAAGATGCACTAGCTGGGAAAACGGGCTTTGAGGTCAGTGCATTGTTGAGGTGTGAGAAAACGGGTTGGTTGATCTTTGAGAAGCAAATACAGTTTAGCAGTCTCTTCGAGTTCTTCGATGGCATAGACGGCTTGTTCGA
>JBGSVC010000536.1:0-2134 GCA_041753175.1 Planctomycetaceae bacterium | reverse complement strand
TGCAGAATTTTGTTTGATATTAAGTAGTAAGTAATGTGATGTTGACTTTTCACACCCTCATTGAAACATAGGCCCAATTCTGACAGTAGCCGGCAAAACTGAGCCTGGATCATGACGATCTGGATAGTTTTGGAGAAAGAGTGGATGTGTATCGATTGAAGCGGATCGATCGATATTGGCGGGGGTCAGGTCGCGTCTGAACGCGGGCAGTGGTGCTATAGATCTGAGATTGATAGGGAGATTGGGCCTGCTGCCACCGAGTGACTGTCAGGCAGGCATTCCGGATGTCGGAATCATGTTTGAGCCTGTCCTATGATCGCTACAGTCATTGCGACAGTACGTGATGTTTCAGAAATGAAACAAAAACAGGCGTCATGGTGATGTCGACTTTGGATCTGATCTAGGTTTTAGAAAGTGACAATTCCTTGTTCCCAGGTGATGTGAGCGTTTCCTCATTGGTGCTCGATTATTTGGAAACAGAGTCTGTTCTTCTGGTCCCTCCCAGTTAACTCCCTCATTTTTTGTTTGGCTGAAGACTATGGTCGAGATTCATAAAGATCCCACAACCATCAAATTTCTGGAGCATTTGCGCCGAAATTTTGATACGACATTTGAAGTCTGGCGAAAAGATGGGCCTGGCCAGTGGATTCTGGAAATCGTGCAAGACTTCAGCACTACACCATCACGCGAACTGGATGTTGCGACGTTGCTGAATACGGATTCCATTCCTTGCACGACAGGAGTCTTTATTGATGCCTCGACGAAACGAAAATTGATCATAGTGCCATTGACGCAACAATCCACACAGCGACTGGCGATCGGCAATTATGCTCTGAGCGAACAAGAACTAACTACGACACTTGTTTCTCAAACACAGATGCATGTTGAATTGCAAAGCAAGTCGTCTTACCAAAATGATTGTCTGGAAGATTTTATTCGTCAGGTCTCTGATAATTTTGAAGAGATGATCTGGTTACGTCGGTTTGCTTCCCAGATGGTGATCTCCGACCAGGTTGGTCTGCATGAGATGGCAGAATACAATCTGGAAGCGTTGCGTCAGATCATCGACTCGGAAGCGGTAGCGATGATTGTCGTCAAGCCGGAAGATCGTCATTCTTCGCGGGATCAGACATTGACATCTACCGAGCAAATTGAGTTTGCGATTGCAGGACGCCAGTTTGATCAGAAAACGGTCATGACGCTGGTCAAGCAATTCCGTAATCAAGCAGATATCCAGCCGTTTGTGAGCAATCAGTTTCAAGGATTGCCAGTCGATCATGAGATAGATTCGTTTGTGATCGTATCAATTGGGATTGTTGATCGCCATTTTGGCTGGATGATTGCTTTGAACAAAAAGCCGCCAGTCAACTATTCGGTGGAGCAGTATCACCACATCACGGTCAGCGAAAAAGAATTTGGGACGCAGGAAGCTTCCTTGATGGAAGCGGCGGCGGCGATTATGGCTGTCCATGCACATAACATTGATCTCTTCCGACAGAAAGACAGTATGTTGATCGGCACAATCCGAGCGATGATGACAGCGATCGAAGCCAAAGATCTTTATACTCGCGGGCATAGTGATCGTGTTGCACAGATCGCCAGACGAATAGGAATGCAGTTAAAGCTTTCCACCAAAGAGTGTGATCAGATCTATGTTTCTGGACTCGTCCACGATATTGGTAAAATTGGAGTACCAGATCATATTCTCAATAAGCCGGGCAAGTTGACGCCTGAAGAATTTGATGAAATTAAGAAGCATCCACGAAGAGGGTATCAGATTCTCAGAACGCTCGAACAGATCGAGAACGTGCTTCCGGGAGTGTTATATCATCACGAGTCGATTGATGGGACAGGCTATCCGGAACGATTAACAGGGGAACAAATTCCTCTTGTGGCCAAGATTCTGGCGGTCTCGGATGCGTATGACGCGATGACGAGTGATCGCCCATATCGAGAAGGAATGGATTTGGCCAAAGCCGAACAGATTTTGCTCGAGGGAGCGGGCAAGCAATGGGATCTGGATGTCGTGGGCGCGTTCTTTGATGCCATCAGTGATATTCATCAAATCTGTGAATCGACGGATAAGCATGTCGAAGAGAAGCTGAAGTTTCGAAATATCGAAGACTCGGGTGTG
>JBGSVC010000535.1:0-3611 GCA_041753175.1 Planctomycetaceae bacterium | reverse complement strand
GGACTGACTGTCTTTGGCCCCACCAAAGACGCCGCCGAACTGGAAGGGAGCAAGATTTTCGCTAAAAACCTCATGAAGAAAGCCAAAGTCCCGACGGCAGAATTTGCCTCGTTCAACTCCGCACAAGATGCCCTCAACTATCTCGATAGCTACGAAACCTCGCTTCGCAAACAGGCTAAACTCTACAAAACCACCGAAAACCCCGTCCGTAGACCGCAAAAATCAGTTGTCGTGAAAGCCGATGGCCTCGCCGCCGGGAAAGGTGTCAGTGTCTGTAACACCATCGACGATGCCAAAGACGTCGTCCGCAGAATGATGTTCAACAAAGAATTCGGTGCCGCCGGCGAACGTATCCTCATCGAAGAGAAACTCGATGGGCAGGAAGCCAGTATCCTGGCTCTGATCGATGGCAAAACCATCATCCCTCTCGAATCTTCACAAGATCACAAAGCCGCCTTCGATCGCGACCAAGGCCCCAACACCGGTGGCATGGGTGCCTACTCCCCAACCCCTCTGATTACTGATGAGATCATGGAAGAAATCATCCAGGATATCATCATCCCGACCGTCCATACGATGCGCAAAGAAGATCGCCCCTTCACCGGCATTCTCTATGTCGGCATCATGCTTACCAAATACGGACCCAAAGTCCTCGAATACAATGTTCGCCTGGGCGACCCCGAAACTCAGCCCATCCTCATGCGACTCAAAACAGACCTCGCCGAACTTCTCCTCGCCGCTGCCAAAGGCGAACTCCATACACACCCCGGCCTCGAATGGGATCCGCGACCGGCTGTCTGTGTCGTCATGGCTGCCCACGGTTACCCCGGCGAATACGAAAAAGGAAAAGAAATCCGCGGCCTGGAAGAAGCGGCCCTCGTCGAAGACACGAAAGTCTTTCATGCTGGCACGCAACTGATCGAAAACCGCGTCTTGACCGATGGTGGGCGAGTCCTCGGCGTCACCGCCATCGGCAAAGACCTCGCCGAAGCCAAACTCCGCGCCTATCAAGCCGTCAAACCCATCCGCTGGGATGGCGCCTGGTGCAGAAAAGACATCTCCGACAAAGCCCGCCTCATGGTTGAACGGGAATAACCGATACACTCCCTGCTTAAAAGAATCGCTACATAAAACTACGAAGCTCCAGCGTTTTCGAGTCTTCCTGTACCGCGATCCTCTGTGTGATCCACGTCGTTATAAAACGCCCTGCATTGACATTGGCTTTGACATTGACATTGAAGACAATCAGTTGGGTCTTAACCAGGGCTACTGGCGGTCAGGTGTCCCCAATCCCCCGACTCTAAAAACTCCGCTCTTGCGGTGAAACATGTCCCAGATTTCTCACGAACCACTGATTACTGATTTTCAAAGTCGCTATTGAGCAAAAATAGATCTTCTATTGAAACCGTGGGCATGAGCATTACTCACAAATAGCTCTAGACAGATCCAGGACCGCCTTTACACTAATGTATTAATCCACACTGATTCATTAGGTAGGAAAACATACCATGCTTGCTCGCATTGCTGTAATCCTGGGGATTGTTGTCTTGATTACGACCGCCATCATGGGGGGTGTGTTTTGGTATTTTCAGCATCAAGACTCCAAGAGCCGATCAGCAATTCAGAACCCGCTTCCTATCGTCAAAAAACATGTTTTTGAATTCGGATTAGCCCGTAAACCTGATGATGAGATTTACATCGACATCGCTCATCGCTCACCCCAGGAATCCGAACGCCTATCGAGTAAAAATATCTTTCCTGCAGATCAGGTCAATAGTCAGTTGTTTGCACTCAGCCTCGTCATCGCTGCCGAAAACGAATTGGGATTAATTGCCCATGAACGCATGAGGGGCTACCAATGGCCTGAAGATGTCAACAGAACCTGGGGCCCCTATGAGGCTGACTCTTATTTTGACAGAAAAACTAATAAATTTCATTTCGAGATTTTTCAGTCCGATCCGACCTCTCGTCGTCTCTGTTGGTCAATATCCAAAGATGCAATAGCAGAAACCAACGAAGAAAACTTTGTTGTCTTCGTCGAAGAGTTTTCAAGAAATCAAATACTCGAATTCTTGAAACAAGAAGGCTACCAGGGTTCTCCTGTCAATCGTCTTCAAACGGGTGACGTTCCCGCAGAAATCTTAACACTTCTCGATCGATTTCATGAGATTGCTCAATTTTCAGCGATGCTTCAACTTCATGAATTAATACGCACACAAGGCGAATCCCCCCAACGACTCGCTGCCTTGACACGAGCCTATGCCCAACTCGCCAGCCTCACCGAACATCTTGCCTGGCCGATCGACCGAAGTTACAAAGCGCGTGCCTTATTCTATGCACAAAGACTGAAATCAGTTTATCCCGACTCACCAGATGCCCCCTGGATGATGCTCTACGCTACGGCGTTGACTGGTTATCACAAATTCGCCATCACACTTTCAGATCAGCTTCGCAATTCACCACAGAAACCTAACTGGTTTCAAAGCGTGGATGCATTCATTCATTTTCAATTTCCAAAGCTCGTTAAACTCGGTGAATCCGAGTTCGACGTAGCCTTGCCTCAGTATCTTTGCTCACTGGCGATGGACAAGCAATATGGCGCTCAGAAGATCCTGCTAACCTCGAAGTTCTTGGAAAACCACACCGACTGTTTGCGGATCTATGATGTTTTTCTCTTTCAACCGCCCTTGGGAATCATTTCCTCGATTCCTCTTCAAGCAAGTCGATACTATTCCAAAACACTCCCGCAACTCCTGCTGACAATCCCTTCTTTAAAATCGATCGATCAACTTCAATCCCTTTTAAAGTCCCGCGATAAAGATCCTTTTCAGCCCGAAAGTCCATCAAAATATTGTACTCAAAATGAAATTATCGAAATTCTCCTGCAACAGCCCGATTTTCAATCTCGACAGGATCTCCAGGAACTCTCCCGCATTCTCATCGAAACCGACTGGTGGTTTGCATTTCGGTTGATCGACGTCGCGGAGTTTTTTGGCACAGATCAGCGTGAATTGCTCGAAGAAAACGTCGGGCTGATTGCTCACCATCCCGATCGTGACTTCATCATGTTCAATAACACCCACCCAGATGAGCAAGCCATTCAAAGCCAGGCCTATTGCGATCACCTTTCCCAAAAAATCATGATCGATCGATTGATGTCGGATGTGAATTTATATGCGCCCAACGCAAAGGCATATCTGATCGCCGTGACCAACCAATACTCTATGAATTTTCACGACATGCTTTACGGCTATGCCTTCTATGCACCATTTTACGGCTCTCAACCCAACCAGTTTTCTTTAGAAAACTTTCCAAAAGTCAGCCCATTTTGCCCTCACCTGATCACAGCTCAGATTTCAAACAAGTGGGACAAAATTGAACCACAAACCAACAATCTTCAAGATCAATACTATTGCTGCTACCAAATCATGTCCGATCTCGCTAATCAATTGATCTCACATGGCAAATTTGAACAGGCTATCGAAGTCTGCGATAAAATGACGACAGATTTCCCTCTGATTGACTCCTACATCCTGCTTTCCAAAGCCTATTACTATCAGGAAGATTCTGAAAGATGGATTGATATTCTCAAGGACGGTCTCGAGAACACT
>JBGSVC010000534.1:0-2182 GCA_041753175.1 Planctomycetaceae bacterium | reverse complement strand
CTCCATCATGCTCCGGCATTGCTGGCGTTTTGCTGCCCGACGACCAACAGCTACAAACGCCTTGTTCCGGGTTTTGATGCTCCCATCAACTTGACCTATTCGTTTCGAAATCGATCGGCTGCTATCCGAATACCGGTCCATAATTCCGGTCCCGAAAATGCCCGGTTTGAATTCCGCTGTCCCGATTCTTCGTCGAATGGATATTTGGCAATGTCTGCCGTGTTGATGGCGATGCTCGATGGTATTCAGAACCGGATTGATCCAGGTCCTCCCCTGGACAAAGATCTTTACGATCTGAAGTCAGAAGAACTGGAAGTCATTCCCAAAACACCCGTCGATCTGGAGCAGTCGCTTCAGGCTTTGCGCAACGACCACGATTTTCTGTTACGAGGCGATGTCTTCACCGAAGACGTTATTGATACCTGGATCTGGTATAAGCAGGCCAAAGAAATCCAGACGATCCGTGAACGCCCTCATCCCTCGGAATTCGTCATGTATTATGATATTTAAGCGATTTCTTAACTAACCAATTCGCCGCTTCAGAGAAGGCGAATTGTCACACAGAATGATTCTCTTTAACAACCTGTTAATTCTGTGACTGGTCTAATTCTGAGCCGTAGAGAATTTTGTAGAGTTTCTTCATGCGCGCTTTTTGAGAATCAAATTGCGGAGCATATTCAACCCATGTTTCCGGGCTGACAAACAGCATGGCAGGATGTTTCAGGTTGATTTTTGTTGAAAACAGATCCAGAAATGCCAGATCGCCGCGCGTCAATTGATGGGCCTGACAGAGTTCATATAGCAGCGGGTCGTCGTTGTGTTGACGAGGCTTGAACGATGCTGTGATACGCTCCCAATAGGCGAGCACGATCCAGAATATCGCGACCGCCCCTAATGCCAGAAAAAAAAGTAACTGCTGTTGTCCTGTTCCATAACCATTCAAGTAGCGTGAAGCATGGTGTGTGTAAGAACTGGCCAGCGTCAATTCGCTCAGAGACATCTGATACCCCCCGCTTGCGCCTGTGACGAACATCATACAAGACCTCCCGAGGTTTGGAGTTGGGCCAACACCGTCTTCAACGCGGTCGAGGCGTCGTCTCGGACTCGTTCATGACTATCCTGAGTCAAATGGTTGAGAACAGATGCCGATTCTTTCGTTGGGATGTCAATTAGAATTTCAATCAGTGTGCGACGGATGAGCGGGTCACTGTCATGGGCCAAGGGGACGATGGTTGAAAGGATTTCCCGATGCAGACCCATTAACTTGGTGGCTTTCAATGCCTTCATGCGTTTGCCTCGCATGGGACTGGCCAATTCGCGTTGCAATTCATAGATCGAATCGGGATGAATCTTCATCATGACCTGAGCGGCCTGCTGACAGACATGTGGCTCGACATATTCAGAGATTTCCAGAAGGGTTTTCAGGTTGAACCCTTTGAGTTCCAATCGTGCCGCTTCCCTCACCGCGGGTTCAGGGCTGTCGAGTCGTTCCACCAGCAATGCAATCGCATTGGGGACATGAGATTCCCGAAGTTGCGATGTCGCCCAGGCTTTGACATGTTCATCTTCGGAATCAAGGCTTTCAATGACCAGCGATTTGAGTTGAGTATCATCCAGACGGGCCATTTGTGTCGCAGCAGCTTCGCGACCTTCCGCTGATCCGTGTCGCATCATCCACTGCTGGACACTGGCTTTTGAGGCCAATGGCAGGCTCGTAGCCACAATCATCGCGACCAGTGTCGCATGCAGAGTGGCGGGAATGGTGTGGAGATCAAAGTCTTCGGAATCCAGCCAGGGGAGATGTTCGACCTGCTTGAGATTTCGTATCTGCTGAAACGTCATTCGTCGGGCAAAAAGCCTGAGCATTGACGTCACGAAAACTTCATCTTCACGTTCCTGAACAATCGCCAGAAATTTTGGATGCGGGAGTTTGTCGTGAAATACACTCAACAACAATGAAATAACACCGGGATGTGTGCTTGTCCTCAGAACCTGATAAGCCAGTTCCTTGCAATCCAGACTTGATTGCCACAGGACTTTTTTGACGACTGAATGTTGTGCGTTTCCAAGAATCAGAATGGACTCGATCATCAGTCCTGGACGTTCCTGCGTGTCCAGCTTCTCACACGCTTCATCGAGTTCCGGCATTACGCTTGCCAGGATATTCACAGCCGAATGGGGA
>JBGSVC010000533.1:0-10851 GCA_041753175.1 Planctomycetaceae bacterium | reverse complement strand
TTCCCAGGAATAGTGGTTGACGAATTCCTGCCGATAGCGTTTGGCGATCTCCGGCGTCAGACGCAGGAGAGAAACTTTTCGCAGAATTTCAGCCAATGCAACCGGATCGTGGTAAGGGGTACAGAACCCAAATTCATGTTCTTTGACCCAACTGGAAACGATCGTTTCCGAATTAATGAGTACCGGTCGTCCCACACTCATGGCATCAAAGATTTTGTTGGGGCTGGCGTAGACATTGTTGATGCTGTGTGGAGAGTAGTAGGCGTAAACGGCATCGCACTCTGCAGCCAGTTCCAGAGTCTCGTAATGTGTTTTCGTACCCACGAATTTCACTTGGGGATGTTTGACGAACACCTCTTTGGCATAGTCGTCCATCAGCCAGCCGGCACAGAGAATCTGGATGTCATCCTGCTTGAGTGTCTCCAGGGCATCGAGGATTTGCTTAAGACCTCGTCCGTTATACAACGTGCCCCCGACGAGTATTTTCGAAGGACCTGAGAGTTTTTTTCGCCAAAGATGATCGCCGGGATCTTCTGGAACATTGCGCACAATTTTGGCTTTATGCTGAGAAGCCCCCAATCGTGAAAACCTGTTTTCGTCGGTGACGATGAGTTGATCACAACGACTGCGCGAATACCAGGTGATGGCATTCAGACCCCATTTCAAGGGGAGAGGTTTGTGAGAGAGTCGATCGGCCAGGCTGTCGCCGATATTGCAGATCAATTCCTGAAAATAGATCCCTTTGAATGGGGCAACAAGAAATGCCTGCTCTTCATTGACAGCACACACCGTATGTGGCTTGAGTTCTTTGAGAGTCTTGAGAACATGTCGGCGAAATGTCAAATAGCCTTTGACGGAAAACTTGCCGTGTTTGGTCTGGCAGGGAACGATATGGCGCTTAACGCTATCCTCCAGCGGAGGCTTTTGCGCCTCGGGACTGCGATCCCAGCCGATGTAATGCACGTCCATGCCCGACTGCGATACGAATCGACACGTCTTCAACGTACGAATATCGCTGCCATCATTGGCATGAAAAAACGCGATCCGTTGAGGATGAAATTTTTGAGTCATAGAAAACTGCTTTTGATAATCGGACTCTCGAGGAAGAGAGGGGAAGGTAAACATCAGGACGCGGCTTTGGTCGGTTGACGTTGGTCCGTCTTTTGAGTGGCGGGAACCATTGGGGAACCTGATTGGAATAATTTTCGAAACAACAACTCAAGCTGTTGATCGTGGTGATTGGTCAAAAAACGCGACTGGTCTGTCGGTTTGACAGACAAGATCGGCATGATGCCCGCAATTTGTGGGACGTTCTGAATGGTATGAACCATGGAAGGAAATTGACGGCGCAGGGAGTTGGCAAAAGGTCCGTCCCATAGAAACACAGGTTTGCCCAGGGCCAGCGCTTCATACGCGACGCCCGAAACGCGGTAGTGATATCGACCGCCACAAAAAATGGCATCGGCCTGCTGCATTTGTGCATGGTAGTCGTCGAATTGAGTCTTCATCAGAAAACGCTCGCCATGCCCATTATGTTCGCCGCGCAGGGTGACGTGGATCGTCTCGAAATTGTGTGCCAATTCGAGCAGTTGCGGACCATGTTCTTTGTATCCAGAACGACTGGGAGCATAAATCCGATAGGGCGGCGCGAGGGTTTTCGTATCAACCGGGGGATCTGTTGAGCTGTGATAATACGGATGCGGAATGACCTGTGATGAGAAGCCATACTTCATGCGCAGCATGTCTGCAAATTCATCACAAAAGACGAAATGTTGCATCGGAGAGGAGAAACCTGAAAACAGGTGTCGACGGATCGGGCAGCGACACAGTTCATCCAGATTGTTGTGATGGATCAAGGTGCAGGCGCGATTTCGATTCCAGGCGGCTGCAAAGCTGACTGTTTCATAAGCCAGAAAGATCACGCGATCGTAGGTATGACGCTGCAGATGATGTTGAATTGCCGTCAGCTTGCGGATCTGATGCAGTCGCGCAAAGGCTTTACCCAGTTTCAGCCAGGACCAATGGGGCAGTTTGAGAAGGTTGAGTTTGGTTTGCTTATTGAGACTGTCCAGCGACTGCGCATCGGCAGCATAGGTGACATCGGCAAAGCGTGAACAGACTTCTGCCAGCTTGTCGTTGAACGCACGATGGCCAACGGCTCCCAGGGGATCTGCCAGTAAAATTCTCATCGACCTGCTCCTGAGACCCTGTTGATCAGAAGCATTCTTGCAGGGCGCACAGACAGACCCATCACGCGTACCGCGAAACGACGTTCCTTCCTCTGTCCTGTCATGGCATCATGCCCTTTTACGTGTCTTGACGGCCTGTGGATCATCACCCAGGCCAGGAAATGGATGGACGTTCGAAGAAGGAGTCGATTCCGAAACTAACGTCTCCAAATGCCTTAACACGATGATATGTATCAAGAAATGAACGCCGTAAGCTATGACATTTGCCACGCTCAGGGCAAGAGCACTTTTCCAGACTCCCAGACAGGCCAACGTGGAAACGGCCAGCAGCACATTCGTAATCAAATGCGTGCCGGTGGCCAGCCAGGGGTGTCCGCGACTCAAAATCGCATGGCCAAGTGTGTAGGAAAACGACATGAGGATGCCCGCCACCGCCAGCCAGCGGATTGCCTGGGCGTCTGCAAATTCAGTTAAACCATAAAGCGTCGCGATCAAGCCCGGAGCAACAAGTAGTGGGGAAGCGAGCAGGGTTGTCATCACACCACTGAGCGTCAGATTCATGACCAGAACCCGATTGAATGACGACCAGTTTCCTTCTGAGGAAAGCTGACTGAGTTTGGGCAACGAAACATTGTTGAAACTTCTTGAAAAGAACTGCATCGACATGCGGAATTGATTGGCGATGTCGTAGGCAGCCAGATGACGGAAGTCTCCAGTCCCATAGAGTAACAGGGTATTGCCGATCCAGTCGGCGGGCGCACAAATGAGACTTCCCAATAACACAGGAAATGAAAACTGCGTGATCACCGGCCATTCACTCCAGGTCGCGCGCCATGTGGAAAACGGAAATCCTCGACGAGTCAATTGCTTCCAACTGCTGTTCATACTGAGAATCACCAGCAGTAAGGCCTGTATCATCAATCCCAGTATTGCTCCTTTGATCCCTAGAAAATAAACCAGCACGACAGACGACAAGATCCCGGAAATGGCTGCGATGATCTGATTGACCGCGACACGTCGGAATTCTTCCAGTCCGTTCAAAACGCCGATCGTCATCGAAGACAGGCAGTCCAGCAGGATCACAGGCGAAGCCAGTCTGATCAGACCAATGAGTTCTGGTTGGGACGAACTTATCCAGGGAGCAGCCAAATATGTCGAAACCGATAGCACCACACCCGAAGTCACCGACATGATTCCCAGCAAGCGAGTCAAAGGCCAGATGCGATCAGGACTCGTTGTTTTGTGAGCAGCAATCTGTCGGGTTAACGTCAGGATGAAAGCATACCCCGCCAGTGATGCCAGCATGACGACGGTGGTACGGGTATAGCCAATTTTCCCGTACTGTTCCGGGCCGACCATGTAGGTCAATAGCAACGTCGTCAGCATCATCAACAGACGTGAACTGAGCGTACCCCCAATCGACCAGAAGGTGTTGCGGGCGAATATATCAGTCAGACTCCTGAATCGAGAATGCATGTTTTGCTTTGCCGGGTTAAGCGGCTTTAGACTGTGACGTCCGTTGATTGTCTGTTCCCAACACACTTCGCCAGGTTCCCCGCGTATCGATAAGTGTTTTCGTTCGCAGAATCGTGGCAGGGATCTGTTTGAAGGCCTGGTGATCCGTCAGCAAGACAAGAATATCGGCTTGCAGTAAGACTTCGTCGAGCGAACACAACGGAAACTGGCCGAAGGTGTCTGCCGTTACGTAGGGCTCACAGACGAAAACTTCTCCCATCCCGCTCGCCATGATCTCTTGAGTTATTTCTAACGAAGGGCTTTCACGCAAGTCATCGACGTCTGCTTTGTAAGCGAGCCCCAGACAGCCGATTTTTGGATTCTTAAACTGTTCTGCAGCAGCTTTGACTAACGCGACAACATGGTGTGGTTTGGAATTATTGACCTGACGGGCCGTGCGAATCAATGGAGTCAGTTCCGGGGCTGCATCGACCAGAAACCAGGGATCAACACTGATACAATGTCCGCCCACTCCCGGACCTGGCGTCAGGATTTTGACACGTGGATGATGATTCGCCAGGGCAATGACTTCAAAAACATCGATCCCCAGTTTTTCGGCTAATATCGATAACTCATTTGCAAACGCAATGTTGACATCTCGAAACGAGTTTTCGACGAGTTTGGTCGTTTCCGCCGTGATATCAGTCGTCGGCAGAATCTGGCCTTCCACAAAACTTTGATAAAACGAAACTACGCGCTGTGTGCAGGCAGGTGTGACTCCTCCAACAATCCGATCGTTCTGGACCACTTCAATGAGAATACGACCAGGCAGTACTCGCTCAGGACAGTAAGCCACAAAGACATCTTCTCCAACTTTCAGATGATCAGGAATGGCATGCTTGATCACCACATCCTGAGTTGTTCGGGGAGGGCTGGTCGATTCAAGAATGATCAGATCCCCAGCTTTGACAAACGGTTTGATGGATTGAGCAGCGGCCTGAACATAAGAGACATCAGGTTTGTTGTCGGCAGTGATCGGCGTCGGAACACACAAAAAGAAGACGTCGGCAGAGGTGGGTGTCAGCGCGCAGGTCAGTGCGCCTTGCTGGACGACAGATTCCACGAGTTCGGCAAGGTTTGGTTCGTGAATGTGAATGCCACCGCTGTTAATGGTGTTGACGACATGTGGTCTGACGTCGACCCCGTGAACACGATATCCCGCCCGCGCCAACACCGCCGACGTGGGCAGGCCGATGTATCCCATCCCAACGACGCAGATGGAGTTGATCTCTCGAGAAGCGGGATCGTCACCGCGATGGATGCTCAGTGTGGGGGAATCGAATTGTCGCGCTGGCATTGTGTCGACCTTGTGGAGTTACAGTTCGGTAATACTCAAAGTTGGCAGCCCGTTAATGGTCTCATGGGGCTGTCTGATTCCAGGAATGGAATCACAAAAACGTCGGGCTTCAGGCGTTATGGGTTTATTGAAAACCGACTCGTAGTCGATTTTTAACCAGGTATCAGGAGAACAGAACCTAGGCGGCTCGCGTAAGGGTTTTGGACAGGCTTTGTTCCCAGTTGCGTTGCTGCATGAGTTGAATGATGCGCTGCGCCGCCTGGCCATCTCCATACGGATTTTGACGACACTGGCGGGCGGCATATTCCTTCGAATCTGTCAGCAGGCGATAGGCTTTTTCAACGATATTGTCTGTCTGTGTTCCGACGAGTTGGACAGCGCCTGTCTTCAGAGCTTCAGGTCGTTCGGTTGTTTCTCGTGTGACGAGCACAGGCTTGCCCAGTGAAGGAGCCTCTTCTTGGACGCCACCCGAATCAGTAATGATCAACGTGGCGCGGTCCATCAGCCAGACAAACTCCGGATAGGCGGCAGGCTGACTGAGCACAATGTTGCTGCATTGTCCCAACAGACGGTAAACCGGCTCTCGCACATTCGGATTCAAGTGGACTGGATACAGAAAAATCGTCTCAGGAAACGTTTCAGCCAGTTGAAGAATTGCGTTGAGAGCTGATTCAAACTTCGGACCGAAGTTTTCACGTCGATGACCCGTAATGAGCACCATGCGTCGATCTGCCAGAAAACGATACTTTTCACTCCAGACATCAGAGTTGGCCCGCTCCCGACTGACCGTCCACAACAACGCGTCAATGACGGTGTTCCCTGTCACGTGGACTTTCTGGGGAGGAATGCCCTCTTGAAGCAGGTTGTTGGCAGACTCCTGTGTTGGGGCGCAATGCAGCGAAGCCGTCAGGCCGGCAACACGTCGATTGTATTCTTCTGGCCACGGGGAATAGAGATCACCCGTTCTTAGTCCGGCCTCCACATGCACGAACGGAAGCTTGCGATAAAACGCCGTCATCGCTGCACAGAGCACTGTCGTCGTGTCACCTTGTGCAACCACGCAATCGGGTTGAACCTTTTCAATCGTCTCTTCGATCGCTTCCAAAGCCCGGCTGGTCAAACCGGAGAGTGTCTGGTTGGATCGCATCAAACCCAGATCAATGTCGGGAGTGATTTCGAAATAGCTGGCGACCTGTTCGAGCATTTCCTTATGCTGACCGGTGAAGCAGACGATGGGATCGATGCCACTCCCAAAATGCTGGGCTGCCTTGATGACGGGCGCCATCTTGATGGCTTCCGGCCGTGTTCCCACAATAAATAACGATCGAAGTTCCGATGAGCGAACGCAGGGTGTTTGAATGCTCATGAATGTGGCGTCCTTGCTGGTGTTCGAGTGTTCGGGCTCGAGTTCATCTGACATCCATGCCAGACGAAAACCATTGTCGGGGATGACCTTATCCGAGTTTGTCGATCCAAAGCAAGGGGAAAATGCTCATCAGTTCGCCCAATCAGGCTGCCTGACGCGCTCGGCCTTGCTCTTCAAGACCTTCCTGGGCGGCCTGCCTGACTTGAGAGTACAGAATAAACAAACGATAAAGGTCGTCCAGATGATGATGGTTGGAGTGACTGAGTTCTCCCGATCCCGATAACTGCAATTGGCAGCCGTCGGCTGAGAGTGTGGAGTATTCAATCGTCCATTGACGAGACGGTTGTCTGAAAACAGATTTCTTATCAAAACTGAGAATTGATGTGTCCCAGCTTCGAAGGTGGTTTGATGCCGCGTTAGGGGAGGGCTTTGATGTCAACAGGAGTGTCGTGCCCCCCGATTGCTGCATCCTGAGAATGAGCAGGTTCCACAGATCATCGTGGCTGGTATCTTCGGCGAGAATAATCTGCGCAGCCCCGATGCGGGCTTTCAAGACATTCCAGGTATCCCCGAAGAGTTGTAAAATCGCGGTCACGTGTCCCCATAACAGACGGGCTTCATGATGCCCAAACACTTCGCCTGCAATCATAAAACCAGCAAGCGTAAAGGCGACATACAGTCCTAAAAGTTCACTTTTGAAGAGAGCCGCCATGATGGCCGACAGCCCCATCAAACCGCTCATCGAGAGTATCCACAACAACGTCTCCCGACGTGAAAGCCCTCGTTGTTGAAGACGATGGTGGATATGACCCCGATCCGCATGACCAATACTTTTTCCGCTGAGCTTGCGTCGAACGATGGCCATGATCGTGTCAAACATCGGAATCGACATCACCAGCACAGGGATCAACAACGTGCAACTGGTTGCCGTTTTCACAGACGTCTGAAGCGACAGGCATCCCAACAACCCGCCAATCATCAGACTGCCGGAATCACCCAGAAAAATCTTCGCCGGAGGCCAATTATGAATTAGAAATCCAGCGATCGCGCTGGAGAGCAATAACGCCATCGCTGCCGCCTCAAGACTCCCCATGATCACACAAATCATCGCAGTCGTGAATGTCGCGATCACCCCAATGCCACCAGCCAGTCCATCCAGACCATCCAGCAAATTGACAATATTGGAACACGTCACGATCCACAAAACGGTAAAGAGGAGTCCGAAAACTCCAAGCGGCAGATGAATGCCCATAATCAAGATGGATTTAATCGAGACCGCCCAGATCGCAAACGGGAGGGATGCCAGTATTTGACCCAGAAATTTCTGTCGGGGCTTCAACGGCCAACGATCATCGATAAGCCCCAGAACACAAAACAAGCCACCGCTGACCAGAAACATCGATTTGAAATGCGGCGAATCAATATGGTCCCAGCTTGTCAAAAAATCAAACTTATAACCCACCCCCACCACAAGGCACAGAGCCACAAAAACAGCAGCTCCCCCCAGCAAAGGAGTCGGGCGTTCGTGAAACTTGCGTGCAGAGTCGGGTTTGTCGACGAATCCCAGGCGCACAGAGGACCATCGGGCAACCCAGGTCAATAACCAGGAGCACACCGCACAGATTCCAATAGCAGGCAGAATCTCTACCAGCATAGGAAAGGTCTCTTCAACAAACGTCGTGGTGGAAAAGCAGGGAAGATTTCAACGACTCCGAAGATCGATCTGATTCTGGGCAATCGATCCCCCAAAGACGCTGAAAACAGAGCAGTTTGCTGCAGCCAGACCGGAAATGTCGGATTGCAACCCCGCTGGCGCGGGAGTATGATTTGAGGTTAAAAATGTGTCAATCTGGCTTTAGGGGTCGGCGGTGGCGACCACAGAGAGTGTCAACGGACAGGGCATAGGTGGTCAAAAGTGAAGTCATGCAGAAATTGACCTCATTTTTTAAGTGATTTTGAAGTCTTTCAACTGGCGGCTTAGGGAGAATTTTGACGATGTCTGCAAGACAACTCGGCGTGATTGTCATTTTTACAATTCTGATTTGTTGGGGGGTTCTCCCTCTCGGTAGCTTCGGAGCTGACAGAATCCAAACACCTGCCTGGCCGGGATTCTTAGGACCAACTCAGCAAGGCCATGCTGAATCAAACGCCAAACCGCCCATCGAAATCAGCGAGACGTCACACCTGACCTGGAAGAAGCCAATTTCCGGATCTGGCTATTCATCACCCGTGATCGCCGATCGACAGATCTGGATCACCTCTGCACGCCTCGAAGAGCATCAACTCTGCGCCACATGTTATGACCTGGAAACCGGAGACATCCTGTTCGATGTTGTCGTTTTCGAACCTGAAGAATGGGAAGAGATTCATAATCAGAATTCACATGCTTCGCCAAGTCCCGTCATCGACCAGAAGTTTGTCTACGTCAATTATGGTTCCAACGGAACAGCAGCAATCGATCGTCAAACCGGCGAAGTCGTCTGGCGAAACACAGAACTCAAAGTCGACTTTTTGACCGGCGCTGGCAGCAGCCCCATGGTCTATCACGATACGATCATCTTGAATATGGATGGAGCCGACCAGCAATACTGCGTGGCTCTGAATAAAGATGATGGTTCTATTCGCTGGAAAACAGCACGCTCCCAGCCGTTTCGAGACAAAGAAGAAACCAAACGCTGCTTTAACACCCCCTTGATTCTCTATGCCGACGGAAAGCAGATCAAAGAGGATCTGGTCATCTCGCTGGGCGCAGATCAACTGCATGCTTACAACCCCATCGATGGGTCTGAGGTTTGGCATATCACTTACATCGGCTTCTCCACCGTACCTCACGCCATCTGTGATGGCGAGTTCCTTTACTTTTGCACCGGATTCCCCAAATCGAAATTGATGGCCGTCAAACTTGGCGGACACGGGAAAGTCACAGACACCAATGTGGCCTGGGTCCATGAACGCGGTGCTTCTTCAATTCCTTCTCCCTTGTTGATCGATGACCTGATCTATATGCCCACCGAAAAAGGGATTTTCTTTTGTATTGATCCAAATAACGGAGAGATCGTTTATCAGGAACGACTCGGTGGCAAATTCTCGGGATCTCCCGTCTATGCCAACGGCTTGATTTACACGACCACCGAAGAAGGCAAGATGCTTGTCATCAAGCCGGGAAAAGAGTTTGAAATCGTCCACGAGACAACTCTCGATGGAGGCATGATTCATGCCACGCCGGCAATCGTCGGCAACACGATCATTCAGAGAACCGAAAAGTTTCTGTATCGATTTGATTGAAGACACCATGCACCAACAGCAGACACCTCTCAAACGCCGCTCCCTGATGGAAACGGCGCTCCTGGCCTTTGTTGGGTTCTTGCTCATTCTCTTTGTCGGATATCTGGCCTTGGCGAACTGGTTCCAGGCAGACATCGCACCCACAGTCCAAAAAGCGACGCAGCAATTCCTCGGCATCAGGCTTGATCCTAAACGAGCCAATGTCTCCAGTAGTCAGTATGGCGGCTCCGGATATTACCCCGCCCTCGGACTCAAATCCCCCGCCAGATCGATCGACTTATTTCTCGCCAACGAAAAGCCGCTCAATGAGCGCCTCGTCAACGTCTTGAAGCAAAAACTCGACGCTGATGGATTTTTCGAAACCGTTCATATCTACTCCTGGGGACAACGTCCACCCAGTGGTTCTCAGGTCGCTGACCGCTGGGGACTCATCGACATCGATCCAGACATCGAATTGACCTATGAAACCCAAGCTCACTCCGGAAATGCCCTCACTCAATCCGAGGTAAAAATCGGCTACTCGACCTCCAGCGCGTTTCAGTGGCACTCTGGCATCAGATCCCTACCGGAAGAACTCCCCCTCCTTCAAGAATCACCGGGGATGAATTTTCTTGGATTAACAATCAGCTATCCCGGGCATCACAACCTCGAAGAGATGCTCGATGTCATTATCGAGAAATCGGCTGGGCATCTTAGTTCCATGTTGATTTCCGATGCCAAATCACGCCACGAGAATTTCGGAGAATTGCCGAAACTGTCTGACGACTTTTGGCCGGATTTCATCGCCCCTCCCACGCCTGCATTTCTTGATACGGTCAATGCCCACTTGTTGCATCAACAACGCGGATTGTTAACCCCGTGTGAAGCGGTCTGGATCTGTGAAGTGCGACATTCGGAACTCAAGGAGTTCTATGCACGCGCGCAAACTGAACTCGTCGAAGATCAGTTTCAACCGTGGAAACCCAAACAGACATTCGACCTCGATCAGGCTCCGTTCAAATCTCCTCCGACTGTCTTCTCTTTCTCGACAAAAGCTGACTGCAATGCCAGATGGTCAATCGCTCAATTAAAAGATCCTGTGTTTGATTTTCCAGACAGGGACACTCAAAATTCGACCCCCGAGCCGACCAGACAGCGACTCCTCATCCAATATTTGCAACAGATTCCCGCCTATGATCATCGACAACTGGTCAACCGCT
>JBGSVC010000532.1:0-3203 GCA_041753175.1 Planctomycetaceae bacterium | reverse complement strand
GCGATTGATTTTGTTCACATCAATAGCCCGATTCACGACCATGCGCAGATGTCTTTGCAGGCTCTGGATGCAGGCAAACATGTGATGTGTACTGTCCCGATGGCGACGACGATTGATGAATGTCGACAAATCGTGGAAAAGGTAGCGGAAACAGGTTTGAAATACATGATGGCAGAGACGGTGGTCTATAGTCGGGAATTTTTATTTATCAAGCAATTATTTGAGCAAGGAGAACTTGGTGAGATTCAGCATTTAGCGGCTTCTCACCCCCAGGATATGGATGGCTGGCCTGACTATTGGCAAAAAATGATTCCGATGCATTACGCGACCCATGTTGTCAGTCCTTGTTTGGGATTAGTCAATGGTTTGGCAGAGTACGTCAGTTGTTTTGGCTCGGGACGGGTACGAGATGATATTGCCCGAAAATCGGGGAATCATTTTGCCGTAGAGTCATGTCATATCAAGATTCAGGATAGTGATTTGACGGCCCATGTGTGGCGGTTTCTCTATGATGTTGCCCGACAGTATCGAGAGAGTTTTGATGTTTATGGAACACGACAAAGCTTTGAATGGACTTTGGTCGACAATGAGCCACATGTCTTGCATCAGGCGAAGTTGCCTGAACCTGAGATGGCCCGCAAAATTGAAGTTCCCGACTTTGCTCATCTGCTACCGAAATCGATCCAGCGTTTCACATTACCCAGCCAGATACATAACGACCAGCACCTCTCATTCATTCAAGGGGGTGGGCATGGTGGGTCGCATCCTCATCTTGTCAATGAATTTGTGAACGCTCTGTTGGAAGACCGTGACCCCTGGCCAAATGCTGTGACGAGTGCCAATTGGACATGTGTGGGGATCTGTGCTCATCAGTCTGCGATGAAGGGGGGCCAGATCGTGGCCTTACCTGAGTTCACCCGATCGATGCTGGCGACGTCGCGAAAATAATCATTCGAAATGCGACGAAACGTCGTTTATCAGCGATGGACTCTGGAAGTCATGAATCACCGACGTCTTTGTGTTTCTATAAGATTTTTAAGGCTCGATTAAATCTATGAAACTATCCTTGATTACGTTTCTGTGGAGCGGGATTGTCTTTGCTCAACTGTGGAGTCCGTGCCTGTCAGCCGAGGTGAAAGTTTTATTTCTGGGAGACCAGAAAAAACATCGCCCGGAACTTCGATATGCGATTCTGAAGTCAGCACTTGAGAATCATGGAATCGCGTTGACCTATCTGGAGGACATTAAAGGGTTGAGTGAAGAAGTCCTCAAACCTTATGACGGGTTGTTGGTGTATGCCAATATTGACAGTATCGAAGAGGGACCGGCTCAGGCGATTATCAATTTCGTGGAACAAGGGGGTGGGTTTGTGCCCGTCCACTGTGCGAGTTATTGTTTCCGGAATTCTCCGGAATTAATCGCTGTGACGGGAGCACAGTTTCTTCGTCATGGAACCGGAGATATGACGACACAACTCGGCGACGACGAGCATGAAATCCTGAAAGGATACCAGCCCTTTACCAGTTGGGATGAAACCTACCTGCATCATAAGCACAATGAAGAGAATCGCCTCGTGTTAGAGTACCGAACCGGCCAGCCACAGACGGAAGGAAATGACCGTGAGCCTTGGACCTGGGTCCGCACGCAGGGAAAAGGGAGAGTCTTTTATACGGCATGGGGACATGATGAACGCACATGGAATCAACCTGGATTTCAGTATTTGATGGAACGTGGTATTCGCTGGGCCTGTCAAGCAAAGCAGCGCGAAGAAGACATTCCCAAGCGAGTTCAAAGTTCACGATCTGAGTTTGAAATTCCCGAGATGACCTCTTTGCCAAAAGATCTAAAACCGTTCGAATATGTCGATGTCGGTCCGAAAATACCGAACTATGCAGCAGGTCGTGGGAAAACATTAAACTTGATGCAGCAACCAGTTTCGGCTACCGAATCGATGCTTCACCAAGTCACTCCTGTGGGGTTTCATGTGGAGCTTTATGCTGATGAGTCGATGTTTGAAGGCAAAGTGATTTCGATGAATTGGGATCATTTGGGGCGGTTGTGGGTTTGTGAAACCATCGACTATCCCAACGAACTGGCCCCGAAGAATCACGGTCGAGACCAGATACGGATCTTAAGCGACACTGATGGTGACAATAAAGCGGATTTGGCCGTCAAGTTTTGCGATGGGTTGAGCATTCCGACAGCAATCACTTTTTTTCGAGGCGGAGCGATTGTCCAGAATGGAACCCAGACTCTTTATTTGAAAGATCACAACGGAGATGATGTTTGCGATGAGAGGACCGTTTTGATTTCTGAATGGGCTTTGAACGATACACATGGCGGTGTGAGCAATTTGCGCTACGGACTGGATAACTGGTTTTACGGGATGCAAGGATATAACACTTCGTCGCCGATGATTGAGGGAACGCGACAGCAGTCTTTTCGAATGGGCTTTTTTCGTTTTCAGTTAACAAACACCGATCCTCCACGTGTCTCAAAACTGGAGTTTCTCAGATCGACAACGAACAATACCTGGGGAATCGGGCTGAGTGAAGAGGGACTGCTTTTTGGATCAACAGCCAACCGGGCCCCGAGCTTTTTTATGCCGATTGCTAATCGTTACTATGAACGAGTTAAAGGATGGTCACCGGAAACGTTGTCGATGATTTCCGACACACATCTGTTTCATCCGATCACAGAAAAAGTCAGACAGGTCGATCACCATGGAGGCTACACTGCAGCGGCAGGCCACGCTTTATATACGGCTCGTCAATATCCGAAATCGTGGTGGAACCGGACGGCGTTTGTCTGCGGTCCGACGGGAAAACTTGTAGGGACGTTTGTGCTCAGTGCTGATGGGGCAGGATTCCGGTCAACAAACCCATTTAACCTGCTGGCCAGTAATGATGAATGGACAGCCCCGATCATGGCGGAAGTGGGACCTGATGGAAACGTATGGGTTCTTGACTGGTATAACTACATTGTCCAGCATAACCCCACTCCAGAAGGTTTTCAGACCGGCAAAGGAGCCGCTTATGAGACGGATCTGCGCGACAAGAAATTTGGGCGCGTGTATCGCGTGGTCTATGATCAGGAAACGCAACCTTCGCAGATTGTTTCGTTAAATGCCGAGGATGTGGAGAGTCTGGTAGCTCAACTGAGTTCTCCGACAATGTTCGTGCGACTGTCGGCTCAGAGGTTGC
>JBGSVC010000531.1:0-2514 GCA_041753175.1 Planctomycetaceae bacterium | reverse complement strand
AACAGGTTAATGAGCACAGGTGAGTCTTAAAGGGCGCTGTCGATGACGCGCGACAAGTCTCCACTGCCAGTCCCCGTGTGACTGTACACGATCTTGCCCTCTCGATCGACAACAAGAACTGTCGGGATGGCTTCGATATTCAAGTCGACAAACATCTCATCGGCTCCGTAGGCATTTGGCCAGGGAACATTCAGGGAGTTGATAAAGTCTTGCATCGCCGGGACCTCTGACTGGGTCTGAGAGGTCAAACCGATGAACAGGACATCGGAATTGCCCGCGTACTTCTGATAAGTCTCAACGAGGTGTTTTGTTTCGCTCCGGCAGGGTCCGCACCAACTGGCCCAGAAATCGATGACGACGACCTTGCCGCTCAGGTCGGCTGAAGTCAGGGAGGTCTGGCCGATCCATCCTGAGGTGGAAAGAGGCGGAAGAGGCCGACCCTTCAGGCCGCTGCCGTCCTGGGGTTGTCGCAGATAGATCATCGCGGCATAGACGCAGGCGGCGATGAAGATGATGAGCGACAATTTTTGCCAGTCAATGCTGGTAGAGTCGGGCTGAGGCGAGGGGCCTGAGGGTGTCGTGGACATGGTCGTCTCGTTTCATGGCCACCGGCGGGGCAGCAAAAAAAAGGTGCTCGCGTCGATGGGCAGTAAGTGGTAGAAAATCAAGTGGACGAGAGTTGATAAAGTTCGCTGAATTTGGATCTTAACTGGGCAATCAGTGGTTCATGAGACGTTGGTTGTCCGGTGATCCGCTGGATGAGTTGGTCGGAGGAATAGCGTCGTCCATGATGATGGATATTCGTGCGAAGCCATTCGAGGAGGGGTTGGAAGTCGCCTTTGGAAAACTGAGTTTCGAGTGATCCCAAATCGCTGGCCGCCTGCTGGAAGAGTTGAGCGGCATACATGTTGCCCAGCGCGTAGGTCGGGAAATAGCCGAGTAGTCCGGCACTCCAGTGGACATCCTGCAAACAGCCGTGAGCATCGTCGGTGACTTTGATTCCCAGATAGTCTTTGATTTTCTGGTTCCAAGCAGACGGGATATCTTCAACGGGAAGGTCGCCAGTCACCATCGCTTGTTCGAGTTCGAAGCGGAGCATGATGTGGAGATTGTAAGTGACTTCGTCGGCTTCGACACGAATGAGGGTCGGACGCACATCGTTGATGGCAGAGTAGAATTGACCGATGTTGACATCGCCCAGAGGGTGAGGGAATTGTTGCTGGCATTGCGGATAGAAGTGTTGCCAGAAGGCCAGGGAGCGGCCGACAAAATTTTCCCACATGCGAGACTGCGACTCATGAACGCCCAGTGAGACGGATTCTCCGCAGGGAGTCCCGAAGGCTTCCTTAATCAGACCTTGTTCGTACATGCCGTGGCCGGCTTCATGTAGAGTGCCGAAAAAGGCGCTATTGAAATGACGTTCTTCGTAGCGGGTGGTGAGCCTGCAGTCGCCCGGAGCAATCCCGCTGCAGAAGGGGTGAGCAGAGGTGTCGATCCGACCAGCCTGCATGTCAAAGCCAATGGCTGAGGCGACCATTTCGCAGAAGCGTTTTTGTTGATCTTGAGCATAGAAGCGTGTCAGAATATTGACGGGGGCCTTGATTTTCGAATCGGCTATTTGCTGAACCAGCGGGACAAGTTCCTCTCGAAGTTTGGAGAAAATTGTTTCAATCCGAGCCGTCGAGGCGTAGGGTTCGTAGCCATCCATGAGGGCATCGTATAAGGTCTGGCCTTCAACCTGGAGTGCCTTTGCTTCTTCCTGTTTGAGGGTGATGACTTTGCGCAGAGGCTCCAGAAACAGCGAAAAGTTACTGGCCTTGCGGGCGTTGACCCAGGCCAGGTGGGCATGGGAGGTGGCACGGGAGAGCTCTTCGACAAGTTGTTGCGGAAGTCTGGTCGATTTGTTGTAGTCTCGACGGGCCTCACGCACGTTGGCGGATTGAATCGAATCTTGAGCCAGGTCTGCGCCAAGTTCTTCTTCGGCAGCGCAGAGGAGGTCGTTGAGTTTGGGAGCCGTGGATCGTTCGTGACGCAGACCGGCCAGCAGGCTGAGTTGTTCTGCACGAAAATCAGTCCCTTTGGACGGCAGACAGGTCTGTTCATCCCAACTGACCAGGCTGCCACAGGAAGCCAGAATCGAAATTCGTTTGAGTTCTTCAGTCAATGCTTGATAAGCAGGTGCAGGTGCTTGCATGGGGAAAAGGATTTCCTTAAAGACGTCATAAAACAGGAACCGATCGCGAAGAAAATCATAACGCAACAGACCTGCCATGGACAGAGTTGACGCTTTCAGGAGGGGGGAAGATTTTCAATCCGACCTCCGACTGACTACACTGTGAGAAATTGACCGCGAATGGATTGAGCCTGAATGAATTGTGGCTTGCTCGCTGATCTGGATGGGAATGAGACCAACGGCCTATGACGATGACCACAGAATCTGTATTGAGCGCCAGCGGACTGATCGGTCAGCGTCTGCCAGGGTATGAACTGCGCGCCGAGCAAATGCAGATGGCC
>JBGSVC010000530.1:0-9968 GCA_041753175.1 Planctomycetaceae bacterium | reverse complement strand
GTCGTGTCCGACGAAGGCGGTTGCTTTTTCGATTTGGATCGGCCAGATGCTAAGGGACATGAGTTGCCTTTCAGTGGTGAGAATTGATGCTGGGAATTGACGCCTTGAAGTGTTTTCACTTGGAGAATTACTGTACAGATAGCGAGACGACACATCAATTCTCATTTATTAAATCTCTCGAAAATGTTTGGTTAGCGGTTTGATGATGAAATTTGAGTCGGCAGATCCGTCTTTACCTCTTTTGCCAATTCGCTTTACAATACGGTTAAATACCTCTGGCGGTTGGCGCCGGGAGTATGAAGACTGATGGATTGCGTTGATGGAGAGGTGGAGTCATGTGTGGAATTGTCGGTTATGTCGGGTTTCGCGATGCCGGGGCTTATTTACTCGAGGGATTGCATCGACTGGAGTATCGTGGTTACGACAGTGCCGGAGTGGCGACACTGGAAAATGGCAATTTCCATATCCGCAAGAAAACCGGTCGGGTGATGGAGCTTGGTGCAGAATTGCAAAGTCGTCCGATTAAAGGCCAGATGGGCGTCGGACACACCCGGTGGGCAACACACGGAAAAGTCACGGAGATCAATTGTCACCCGCATGTTGGGGGTGATGGTGAGGTGATGCTGGCACACAACGGGGTGATCGAAAACTATCAGAAGCTCAAAACCCGTTTAATGGAACTGGGATATGTGTTTCATACGGAAACGGACACGGAGGTGATTGCGCATCTGCTGGCGCATCACTACCACGAACAGAAAAAACTGACCTCTGATGAGCCCCTCAAAGAGGTGGCGAAGAAGGCGCTCGCGTTGTCGTTGGCCAAGCTCAAGGGAACTTATGGACTGGCGATCATGTTTCGTGACATCCCGCAGACGTTGTTTGTGGCTCGTCAGGGGAGTCCGCTGGTGATTGGTGTCGGTGAAGAAGAATATTTTATCGCCAGCGATCAGGCTCCCTTCAAGGGATATACCAACGAAGTCGTTTATCTTTCGGATCGAGAAGTGGCGGTCATCGAGCCGAATGGTTTTGAGATCGTCCACCGCGACACAGGGATCACCAATCCTTCGATTCAAACGCTGGAACAGGTGACCGAAGACAGCGATCTGGGCGACTATGCCCATTACATGCTCAAAGAGATTTTTGAGCAGCCGATTTCGATAGAAAATGCCCTGCGTGGACGTCTGGATGAAGACGAAGCGACGGCTGTTTTTGGAGGGCTGAACTTGTCTGCCCAGCAATTGCGTCGGATCGATCGAATTGTGTTGACGGCGTGTGGCACGAGTTGGCACGCGGCGCTGGTGGGGGAATATCTGTTGGAAGAGTTCGCCCGCATTCCGACGGAAGTCGAATATGCCAGCGAACTGCGTTATCGCAATCCGCCGATGAGCGATACGACCATGGTCTTTGCGATCACACAATCCGGCGAGACGGCAGATACGTTGGCAGCGATGCGGGAATGCAAGCGCAAAGGACACCCGACTTTGGCGATTTGTAACACAGTCGGGTCGACAATTGCGCGAGAAGCTGATGGTGGGATTTATCTGCACGCAGGTCCGGAGGTGGGGGTGGCGTCGACGAAGGCGTTTACTTCACAAGTGACGGTGCTGATTGAACTGGCACTGTATTTAGGGCGCATGCGTCATTTGTCTTACCCTGCAGGAAAGCGATTGATTCGACAACTCAAAGCGATGCCTGATAAAGTGCGTCAGACGCTGGAGTGTCATGAAAAGGTCAAATCGATTGCAGAGAAGTATGCAGAGTTCAACAACTTTTTGTACCTGGGGCGGTTGTATAATTTTCCGGTTGCGCTGGAAGGTGCGCTGAAACTCAAGGAGATCAGCTATGTGCATGCCGAGGGATATCCGGCAGCGGAAATGAAACATGGCCCGATTGCCCTGGTCGATGAGCAGACGCCAAGTGTGTTTGTGGTTCCACAGGGGGGTATCTATCCGAAGATCATCAGCAATCTCGAAGAGATCAAAGCGCGTGGTGGCCCGGTGATTGCAGTCGCATTTCATGGTGATGAGCGAATTGCAGAACTGGCCGATGATGTGATTTTTGTGCCCGAAGTCGAAGAGTATATGCAACCGATCGTCACATCGATTCCGTTACAGTTACTCAGTTATCACATTGCGCTGTTGAGGGGTTGCAATGTGGATCGTCCGCGGAATCTGGCCAAGAGTGTGACGGTGGAGTGAGCGAGAGTGGATGATGAAAAGTGGAGATTGGTCAATTGACGTTTATGATGATGCTCGGGAGCGTGCTGAACTTATTGAGCTTTGGCGTATGTGCGGACTTATTTTTCCTCAGAATAATCCCCAGCGAGATATTGATCGAAAGTTGTCTCAAGGTCTGGGTGAGATACTGGTCGTGCGAGAGAGCAGTCATGGGCGTCTTGTGGGAACGGTGATGTGGGGATATGAAGGGCATCGCGGGAGTGTCAATTATTTAGGTGTGCATCCTGATTATCGCGGGTTGGGCATCGGGCGTGCGTTAATGACCATTGTGGAAGAACAATTGCTCTCGGCTGGATGTCCGAAGATCAATCTGATGGTCCGTACGAGCAATCAGGATGTGGTCGCGTTCTATGAATCGTTGGGATACGAGATTAATACGTTATTCGTGTTGGGAAAACGTCTCATTGATGACCAAAGAGATGAAAATTTTTGAGTTTCTGACGGTTGGCGATCCGAAAAGGGACGAAGTTTTGTCTTAAAAAGCTTGCTTTGCAGGAATAATCAAGGTAAGTTGATATGTGACCTGTTGCTACTCTCTGACGTGCTATTGAGTTGGGGAGACTGATTCCATGGGGATCTGCAACCCTCCTCCCTCCTCCGGGCCTTCCATCCTCCGGATTTCGACTTGCGGGTCTTGCTCATGCCAATTTCGTTTCGCGTGTTTGTGCCCGTGTGGCTAGCCTCTATGACGCTTTTCTGTGCGCAGTCTGCAGCGGCGGACTTGCTGGAATACAACCGTGATATCAAGCCGATTCTGGTGGAGACGTGTTTTCAATGTCATGGTTCCGATTCAGCGGCGCGACAGGCGGATTTGCGTCTGGATCAACGCGAAGGGGCGGTCGAATTTGGTGCGATTGTGCCGGGCAATCCCGACGAAAGCTCGGTAATTGAACGCATCTTTGCAGACGATGAATCCATACTGATGCCACCGCCGAAGAGCCATAAGGTGCTCACCGCGGATCAGAAGGAGAAACTGCGAGCCTGGATCGCGCAGGGAGCAGAGTATCAACCTCACTGGTCGTTTTCGGCCCCGATAAAGCCAGAGGTTCCCGAGGTCAGTCGTTCGGAATGGGTGAAGAATCCGATCGATGCGTTTGTTTTGGCGAAACTTGACGAGATGGGTTTAACACCTGCTGAGCCGGCAGACCGACGAACGATCGCGCGTCGTGTCAGCCTGGATATCACCGGACTGCCGCCCAATCCGGAGATGGTCGATGAGTTTGTCAATGATGCCGGCGAGAATGCGTATGAGGCCTATGTCGATAGGTTATTGGCGACGCCTCAATGGGGTGAACATCGCGCCCGATACTGGATGGACTATTCTCGTTATGGGGATACGCATGGCATTCACTTTGATAATTATCGAGAGATGTATTCTTATCGGGACTGGGTCATTGATGCGTTTAATCGTAACGAGCCATTTGACACATTCACGATCGAGCAGTTGGCCGGGGATTTATTACCAGATTCGACTTTGGAACAGCAGATTGCATCCGGGTTTAACCGCTGCAATATTACGACCAATGAGGGAGGGATTATCGATGAGGAATATGCCGTTTTCTATACGCGTGATCGAACGGAGACATTCGGGCAGGTGTGGTTGGGGCTGACGACGGGATGTGCGGTTTGCCATGATCATAAGTTTGATCCGCTCTCGCAGAAAGAGTTCTATGAGTTGTCCGCCTTTTTCAACAACACAACACAGGCCGTCAAGGATGGGAATCGCAAAGATACGCCTCCGGTGATTGTCGTACCAGAAGAACAGGATCGTGAACGTTATGAGACGATCAGTGTCGAACTGGCTCGCGTGGGCGGTCGGATGGATACGATTGAAAATGAACGTGAGCAGGAATTCAAGTCGTTGGTGAAGTCTGGCCGCCTGGCTGAAAAACTAGGCGAACCACCGACGGATCAGTTGGTGTTTCATGCACCGCTCAATGATCGAGAGTTGCTCGATCGTGATGGCCAGATAAAAACTGTGTATGCCAAGCCTGAAGAGGCTGTCGTAAGGGCTTTTGCGCAGGGATATGTTTCGGAGCGTGCCTGGACAAGTGTGGGGAGTGATCCCTTGCCAGCATTCCCCGGCGTGGGTGACTTCAAAACCGACGAACCATTTTCGTATGGTGCCTGGGTCAAAACGACGGGCAGATTGACAGGTTCCGTCTTTTCGAGGATGGCTGCCCAGTCGCCTAATCAGGGATGGGATTTGTATCTGGATGGGAACAAGGTGGCGTGTCATATTATCAGTAATTGGCAGGAAGATGCGCTGAAAGTCACTACGAAAACGGCGATAAAGCCCAACAACTGGGAACATTTGTTTGTCACCTATGACGGTTCGATGAAGGCCAGCGGGATCAAGATTTATATCAATGGTGAACTTCAGGAAGTAGCGATCAACTCGGATCGTCTTTCGACGTCGACTCGGTCGACGTCGCCATTTCTGATTGGGCAGCGTGCGCAGGGAGACTTGCTGAAGAATATCGCGATTGCTGATGTGCGCGTTTATCAAGGGACGCTGGAAGAGACAACCGTCAAACAAGTGGCATTTACCAGTCGCCTGGAATATACAAGCCGACAAGAGAATGAAAAGCTGTCGAAAGCTGAACTGGAAGGATACAAGAGATTCTGGCTGGAAACAGTGGACGAGGAATATCGGGACCTCGTCAATAACGAGATTCAGTTGACGATTGAAAACAACACGATCGAATCACGGGGCACGATTGCACATGTGATGCATGAAAAAGAATCGCCGGCGATGGCGTTTGTGCTCAGTCGGGGTGAATACGACAAGCATCTGGATGAAGTGAAACCACAGACGCCTGAAATCTTGCCCGCGTTTGGAGCCGATCGTCCGCGCAATCGTTTGGGCTTAGCCCAGTGGGTGATGGATGAATCCCATCCGTTGACGGATCGAGTGACGGTCAATCGGTTTTGGCAGGAAGTTTTTGGTCAGGGGATTGTCGTGACCTCGGGAGATTTTGGCATCACCGGGCAACCGCCGACGCATCCTGAACTCCTGGATTGGCTGGCGATTGAATTTCGACGCAGCGGTCGGGATGTGAAACAACTCTTCAAGTTGATGGTGATGTCCAACACGTATCGCCAGGCGTCTGTGACGACAGCCGAGAAACTGGAGAAGGATGAAAGCAATCACTTTTTCTCACGTGGTCCGAGGTTTCGGATGGACGCCGAGATGGTACGCGATTACACACTTGCAGCCAGTGGAATCATGACCAGAACCATCGGTGGACCGAGTGTGAAGCCGTATCAACCGGAGGGTGTGTGGGAGTCGATCACGATGCCCAACAGCGATACTTTCGAATACAAGCAGGACCATGGAGAGGCGCTCTACCGACGAAGCATGTATACGTTCTGGAAGCGCAGTGCGCCGCCGGCGTCGATGGAGATCTTCAATGCTCCCTCTCGGGAATCGTGTGTCGTGCGTCGCGAACGAACGAATACTCCTCTGCAGGCTCTGGTGACACTCAATGACATTCAGAGCATTGAGGCGGCGCGTTATCTGGCTGAGCGGGCGATAGAGGCAGGTCGTGATGACGATCTGGCTGTCCTCGATTTTATTGCCAGACGTCTGCTGGCTCGTTCGTTGAATGAGCAGGAACAACGCGTTGTGATCTCGTCAGTGGAGTCGATCCGTCAGATGTATGCCCAATCTCCTCAAGAGGCAGAGCAATTGATCGCTCAAGGAGAATACAAATCATCGGAATCACTCGATGACGTGGAGTTGGCCAGTTGGACGCTGATCGTCAATGAACTGATGAATCTGGATGAGGTCCTATGTAAATAGGAACTCGAAAAGCCGACTACAACCAAGATCACAGGTTGTGGACAGGGAATGAAAGTCCACGCATCGAGCCGTTGAATAGTCAAGTTTTAAGTCATCAATACGATCAAGTCAGGTGAGACGATGAACCCTATCTATGAAGCGTTACTCCATGAAAATCGGCGCCAGTTTTTAGGTCGCGGCGTCAATGCTGTCGGTTGGGCGGCACTGGCGAGTCTGCTGGGTCAGGACCGTGCGATGGGCGGGCTTGTCGAATCCGGTTCTCATGCTGTCGGTCCGCATTTTGCACCAAAAGCCAAGAACGTGATTTATTTGCACATGGTGGGGGGGCCGCCTCAGCAGGATCTGTATGATTACAAACCTGTGATGGAAGAATGGTTTGACAAGGATCTACCTGAATCGGTGCGCAATGGACAACGTCTGACGACAATGACATCCGGGCAGACGCGATTTCCGATTGCGCCCTCTGTTTACAAGTTCCAGCAACATGGGCAGTGTGGGATGTGGGTCTCGGAGTTGTTGCCCGAGACAGCCAAGGTTGTCGATGAGATGTGTTTTATTCGCAGCATGCATACGGAAGCCATCAACCATGAACCGGCTGTGACGATGTTACAAACCGGGAATCAGATTCCTGGACGCCCGTGTCTGGGTTCGTGGGCATCGTATGGCCTGGGATCACTCAACAAGGATCTCCCGACATTCGTCGTCCTGATTGCGATGCCGACGAACCGAGAGCAGTTTCAGGCGATCTCGGCGAAGCTGTGGTCGTCGGGATACTTGCCCGGTGAACATGCCGGCGTTTCGTTTCGCAGTCAGGGTGATCCGATCCTGTATATCAATAATCCGGCTGGCATCTCGGCAAAATTGCGACGTGAAACGCTGGAGGGACTGGAGGCGCTCAACCAGATGAAGTATGAACAACTGGGAGATCCACAAACACGGATTCGGATGAAACAGTATGAAATGGCGTTCAATATGCAGTCGAGCGTGCCGGAGTTGACAGACCTATCGACAGAGAGCCAGTCAACAATCGACCTGTATGGCGAAGATGCACTCAAGCCGGGCACGTTTGCGAATACGGCGCTGATGTCGCGACGCATGGTGGAACGAGGTGTCCGGTTTGTGCAGGTCTACATGAATAACTGGGATACACACCGCAATGTGACCGGTCGCCTGCCGATGCAGTGTAAGGATATTGACCGTGGGACTTATGGTTTAATCACTGATCTGAAAGCCCGCGGTTTACTCGACGAGACATTGATTGTCTGGGGGGGAGAGTTTGGTCGAACGGTTTATTCTCAGGGAGAATTGACCAAAACCAACTATGGTCGTGATCACCATCCGCGTTGCTTTACGATGTGGATGGCAGGCGGTGGAACCAAAGGAGGGACGATTTACGGCGAAACGGATGACTTCTCCTATAATATCGTTAAAGATCCGGTCCACATTCGAGACTTCCATGCCACGATTCTCAAGTTGCTCGGCTTCGAGCACGATCGATTTACGTACAAGTATCAAGGTCTGGATCAGCGTTTGACGGGGGTGGAAGAGGCCAAAGTGATTGAGGCGCTGCTGGCGTGAGGCTGGAGAAGTGAGCGGGGGGCAGTTATTCTACAACAAACATTTGACGTATTTTGAAACTTGTTGTGGAAGAGATAATGCCAACCGCTGCCGGGTCCGATGGGACAGGAAAATTGATCACGCCGATAGCACATCCTGTGAGGGGTCGGATCCGTCCGCCGGGATCCAAAAGCCTGACGAATCGCGCGTTGATTATCGCGGCGCTGGCGAAAGGTCGTTCAACACTTACGGGTGTGCTCGATAGCGATGATACGCGGGTGATGATCGAAAGCTGGCGTCGGCTGGGCGTGCCGATTCAACAAGATCTCGATCAGAAAACATTGGTGATCGACGGTTGCGGAGGTCGGTTGCCCGCGGGTGAGTTTGAATTGTATCTGGAGAACAGTGGAACGAGTATCCGATTTTTGACGGCAGCGTGTTGTCTGGGGAGCGGGACCTATCGACTCGATGGAAATGCGCGGATGCAAGAGCGTCCGATTGCAGATTTGGTGACGGCACTTCAGGGATTTGGGGCCGATCTGGAGTGTATCGCCGGAACCGGATGTCCGCCGGTCTTGATCCGTGGTCGGGGACTGGCGGGAGGACGAACCGAAGTGGCAGGAGATGTTTCCAGTCAATTTCTCTCGGCATTATTGATGGCAGTACCAGGCGCCCGCGGGGCGTGCGAAATTGCTGTGAGCGGTGAGTTGGTTTCTTTACCTTATGTTGAGATGACGCTGGAAGTCATGAGGGCATTTGGAGTGAGTGTCGAACAAAGCGATGATGGTCGGTTTGTTTGTCAGCCGCAGATTTATCGAGGGCGCGACTATGCCATTGAACCGGATGCCTCCGGGGCGAGTTACTTTTTCGCCCTGGCTGCTGTCACGGGGGGAAGCGTGACGGTGGAAGGCTTATCGAAACACTCTCTGCAGGGCGACGTCGAATTTGCAACGGCGCTTGAGCAGATGGGCTGCACCATGACGTGGGGCGAGCAGGAGATCACCGTGACGGGTGGCGAGCTAACGGGAGTCGACATCGACATGAACGCAATCAGCGATACGGCTCAGACGCTGGCATGTGTGGCTGTCTTTGCTCAAGGCCCAACGCGCATCCGGGGCGTCAAGCATATGCGATACAAAGAGACCGATCGGGTGTTTGCAGTCGTCACGGAATTGTCCAAGTTGGGAGTCCGCGTCGAGGAACATGAGGACGGTATGACGATTCATCCCGGGCCGATGCAGGGCGCGCAGATTCATACGTATCACGATCATCGGATGGCGATGAGTTTTGCGCTGGTCGGTTTGCGTGTGCCTGGGGTGACGATTCTGAATCCCGGCTGCACAGCGAAAACCTATCCTGATTATTTTCAAGATCTTGAGCGGATGTGTGGGACCGCGTGAAACAAAAAGCTTCGTTTGCCAGGGCTTTATTGAAGTGGTATGGGATTCATGCGCGGCCACTGCCGTGGAGGGCATCGCATGATCCCTATCGGATCTGGATCAGTGAAGTGATGCTGCAGCAGACGACGGTCGTGGCGGTTGTCCCATATTTTGAGCGGTTTTTGAAGGCGTTTCCGGATGTGAGAACGTTGGCTGCGGCGCGTCAAGAGGAGGTGCTGCGGTTATGGGAGGGGCTGGGGTATTATTCGCGGGCGCGCCACTTGAAACAGGCTGCTGAAGTCATCGTTGAAACGTATCACGGGGAATTTCCGAGGACAGTTGAGCAATTGCAGACTCTGCCGGGCATCGGTCGCTATACGGCAGGCGCGATTGCTTCGTTTGCCTTTGACGTTTCTGCGCCGATCGTCGAAGCCAATACACAACGATTGTATGCCCGCCTGGCCGGCTATGAGGAGTCGTTGAAGACGACCTCTGGTCAACGCTTTTTGTGGAGTTTTGCAGCGCAGATCGTGCCCGGGAAGAATGCGGGTCAGTTCAATCAGGCGGTGATGGAACTGGGAAGTCGGATCTGTCAGCCCGTTGAGCCTGCTTGCCAAGTGTGTCCTGTTTCGAAATATTGTGTCGCGTTTGGCGAAGGCAAGCAGTCACAAATTCCTGTCGTTGCCCCACGACCAAAGATCACAGCTGTGGCGCAGGCATATGTCGTCGTGTGGAAATCAGGTGCCCTGTTGATGCAGCAGTATGCGCCTGGCGAGCGATGGGCGGGGCTGTGGGATTTTCTGCGGATCGACCTTCCGCCTGAGCCATTTGTGTTTCATCAACAGCGGGTCAGTGATGAGAAAAGTTTGTTACCCCTGGAGCCGATCAGTGTTTCGGAGGCGGTCGGGATCGAGCAGCAGATCCAACAAACGACAGGGATTGCCTGTGAACTCAAAGAAACACTGGGGATCATGAAACAGAGTGTGACAC
>JBGSVC010000529.1:0-2926 GCA_041753175.1 Planctomycetaceae bacterium | reverse complement strand
AAGTTTCCCTGTCCGTCGACGAGGGGCTCGCGCATGGTGAAGTCTTGAGCGAGTCGGACCATGGCTTCATAGACGGCGACATCTCCGTGGGGGTGAAACTTGGCGAGGGTGTCGCCGATGACAGCCATGGACTTTCGTGGTTGAGTTCCAGGGAGGAGCCTTAGTTCGTTGAACATGACGTAAAGGATACGTCTTTGGACGGGTTTGAGACCGTCTCGAACGTCGGGGAGGGCACGAGACTGGATGACTGACATGGCGTAGTTGAGATAGCGCCTGCGAGTTTCATCGCTCAAAGAGACGTATTCGATGCGTTCTTCGATGGGTCCTGTGGGTTTATTTTTTTGTCTTCCGGAATTTTTTCCCGCCACGTCCGTGTGTCCTGTCCGTGTGTTAACGGTCACATAAGTCTAAGATTTGTCAGAGGTTGCGAATCTAGCCAAGGATGGAGGTGTGAATCCTTGTGGGTCTTGCAGACTCAGGTTGGTGAAGCTGGGGTTAGTTTAACGATTCTAGCAGATATTCCCAGTAAGAAGACCTTATCAGAATTTCCGTAGATGAGGAAATTAGGGGTCGCAACGGCGCCTCAAGTTGTGCAGTACCAGAAGATTCCGAACAGCCGATTTAATCGATACCAACCGGAATTCGGGGTCTGTCAACGACCGTTGCCGAGCACGAAGAGGTGGGTAATAAAAATTTGGTCATGTCGGACAGGGAAGTCCTCTGAGGGAGTGGCAAGGATGCCAGCCTGAAGGTGAGAAAGACCGTTCTTAAAGGCATGCACTTGAGTAAAGCCTGAGGGATGCGATTGGCGCATGTTGAGGGCAACAAAGACATCAGACCGTGTCCGCAAGAGCGGTCCTATCCACATGATTCACGGAGGAAGCGTTATGGTTCGACACATGACAGGGTCGTTGGCGTCGGTGGTTTTTTTGATTACGTTCGTGACCCACACGACCGCCGGGCAGCCCTATGGGATTCAACAAACAAACTTTGCTCCCAGCGAGCCACGACGAATTGAGAATGAATCGGCTCGTCCGATTCAGGCTCAGACGCTGACCTATCAGAATCAGACGGCTCAAGGGCCTGCTGTGAGCCCGACAGGTCATCACCATTACCCCCCTGCTCCCGTACCGTATAGTCCGGGACCAGGAGCTGTTGTCACGGGCGGGCAATATCCCTATCTGGATGCTCCTTTGTATCCGAGTCCGGTACAGACAGTACCAACCTATGTGGGTGGAACTCAGATTACCAATCAGGCGTTTGCTCCGCATGAGATGTTGTATGCCCATGATTATCATTCAATGTATGGACCATTCTACTGGAAGGTGCATGGGAAATATGTGCTGACTCCGTTTGGGGTGCGGTCCCATGAGCAGTGGGCCTTGCAAGGGACCGAAGTGAACGTGAAATATCGCAGCCAGAAGCCATTATTTTCAGGATTCCATGCTCCTCGCGGTTTTGCCGGGACAGGGGGATGGACGAACGTGTGGCCCAACTAGATCAATCTCTCTTCAAATATAAGAGCAGATGTTTCATGACAGTCCTTCGAGACGCATCGTTCTGTCTGGACTGACAATTTCAACTTACTAGACATTTAAAAATACGAAGAAATCCTCAGGAGGGATTGACGATGAAATTATTCTCAAAGGGCTCGATCTGCGGGCTGGCGTTGCTGGCGATGGTTGTCGTTGTGCCATCGATGAGTCGTGCTGACGATCTTCAACAGGAAGGCGTGGCTAAAATTGGCAGTAGTCAGGAAGGGGTGGCGCGGGTTGGCCAGTCATCGTCTGGAGCTATCATTCGGGGACAATCGCCGATGATCAACGATGGCATGGTACGCCCCATGAATTGTACCGAAGAAGGATGTTCTGTCGGTGGCTGTCCTCAAGGATGCCTGAGCGATGGCGGATACGGAAACGCTTGCCAGGGGAATAGCTGCTATGGAATGTGCAAGCCTGACCATGGCTTGTATTGCGTGTGCAAAGAGTGCAAGGCTTATCGCAAGGGTTGCAAAAATCCTGATAGCTGTTTTGCCTGCAAACACACCTCCATGTGCCCAAACTGCGAAGGTCAGTTTTGTGATCACTGCCCAGTGTGTCAGGGTGGCTGTCTGGCACGGAGCAACAGTCGATTTCGTAATCGATGTGCTTCAACATCTTATTGTATGGAAGAGTGGCTGGCGTGCCATTTAGGTTACTTCATTCCTCGGGGTGGTGCGGATGGCAAAGGGTTGCCTCCATTTGGATGTTACAACATGGTGTATGCTACTGATCCATCTTATTTTGATCAGCGCGATGGCCAGGTGTATGCCGCCCAGGGTTATGGAGTTCCTGTGGGAGTTCCGTTGGCACCGAACGTGCATCACTCATACAACTACAGTTGGGGTACGCCGTCCAGCCGATTGACACCGGTCGGGAATGTGACTTCTGTTCCCCGTTATTAAGCGATTGCGTGTGGCAGTCGATCGAGAACAACATTGAACCATTTTTAGAGTCTCCACAGGGCGATTTTTAGCGACATGCAGAATACGAATGGATTGAAATTCGTCGAATCGTCTCTGGTTTTTCCACCCTTCGATCAGGAAGATCGTCATGAAAAAGAATATTACTCAACAAGGATTGCTGGCTGCGGCCAGTGGCCTTTTGTTTCTGGGCATGACGCTCGTCGTGCCAGCCAGTGAGCCGGAAGGCATGGCTCGGGTCGGTGGCAAATCGATGCAGGTGACGCCGACGGGTTTCGGTCATCATCATGGGTCGACTGCGGCGTGCCCGGAATGCCAGCAGGGTTCTGTGGGCGGCCACTACGGTCATTGTGAAGGTGGCTATTATCGCGATGTTTACGGTTTATATACTCAAGAGTGCCATCACGGGTGTTTGCAACGCGGTGTGTCCAAGTTGTATGACTGCAAGGTGTCTCCGGGAACGGG
>JBGSVC010000528.1:0-10288 GCA_041753175.1 Planctomycetaceae bacterium | reverse complement strand
TTCTTGACGATAAAAATATTATCCCCCGTACATTCAGCAACCTCACCTTTGTGATTGAGCATGATCGCTTCCTGCTTGCCCTGATCGGTCGCTTCAATTTTCGCCAGAATATTGTTCAGATAATTGAGCGACTTGATCCGCGGGCTAAGGGCCTGGGGATGATTGCGAATCGTTGACGCCGTGATGATTTCCATCCCTTGCTCATACATCTCCGCCGGATACATCGTGATCTGATCTGCAATGATAATGACTTGTGGATGGCTCGTTTTGCGAATATCCAATCCCAATGATCCACTTCCCCGCGTGACCACCAGTCTCACATAACCACTTTCCAGTCCTTTGGCTTTGACCGTCATATTGACTGCCTCAGTCATTTGGGCAGTTGTCAGCGGGATCTCCAGTCGAATCGCTTTGGCCGATTCGTATAAGCGCTCAATATGCTCGGCGAGCAAAAACACCTTGCTCCCATACACGCGCAGCCCCTCAAAAATCCCATCTCCATACAGCAGGCCATGATCATACACGGAGATTTTGGCATCCTGCTCGTCGACCAGTTGACCATTCAAATAGATAAGTTTGGGCATGAAGACATCTTTTTTGACAAGGAATAAATATGACAAACAATAGATTGAAAATCGTAAACCTGGAGTCTCACATCGACACCAGCCAATTATAAAAAAAGGCGCCTCTGCTGAATAGCAAGACGCCCTTTGAGACAACTCAATTCTCAAATCGGTTCACTCAATTACGCAGCGGCACATTCCGTCACCGAATCGATCCGACCCGCTTTCAACTGCACGATCCGACCGGATCGTCGGGCAATTTGTTGATCATGCGTCACCATGATGATCGTCAGTTTCTGATCTTCATTGAGAAACTGGATCAATTCCATAATCTCCTGACCGGTTTCCGCATCCAGATTCCCCGTTGGCTCATCGGCCAGCAGAATACTCGGATTGGAAACCAAAGCGCGAGCGATCGCGGCCCGTTGCATTTCGCCTCCCGATAATTCCGACGGTCGATGTCGAATCCGATGACTCAAACCGACTTTGGCAATCAACTCCTTGGCCCGCGCATGATATTCGCCCCGCTTGGCAAAATACGACCATGTCGACTCCCGAATCATCAACGGAACGAGCACATTCTCCAGTACCGTTAACTCGGGCAGTAAATGATAAAACTGGAAGATAAACCCGAACACACGATTGCGAATCTGATCTTTCGTTCGCTCGGGCAGATCGTCAATACGTTGACCATCCAGACAGATTTCCCCGATATCTGGAGAATCCAGCAGTCCCAACAAGTGTAACAGAGTGCTCTTCCCTGAACCCGACTGACCGACAATCGACAAAAACTCCCCCTTGCGTACACACAAATCAACGCCCTGCAACACAGGAACTTTGATCTCACCTTTGAGGTAGGCCTTATCAATCGCGGTTGCACACAACTGCAACGGCTGCATGGCTAATACGCTGCTCATCGTCGGCTGTTTTGTCATCGAACTGGTCATTGTCATGTTCAATCTTTCAAGACCGTTACAAACACTCAAAAACACTCACACCCCAAAGGCAACTCTCAATGTGTCATTCTGAAATTACTCATACCGCTTTACTCATACCGCAACGCTCGTACGGGATGAAGCCGCGAGGCTCGACGGGCAGGCAAAACGCTAGCTAAAATTGCAATCGTCACCGCTCCAAACGCCACCCAAAATACCATCCACGGCGAAACGACTGTCGGAATCTCCGGAAAGTAATAGATCGTTTCATCAAAGACTTTGCGACCCGTCAGTGTCGTGATCCAGCCTTCAATCGTGTTGATGTAATGCACGAACAACAGTCCCAACACCACGCCAACTCCTGATCCAACAAGTCCCAACGCCAGCCCATACGACAAAAAGATCGACATAATCCCCGACGAAGAAGCCCCCAGCGCTTTCATGATCCCAATGTCGCGTGTCTTCTCAACGACGATCATGTAAAAGATTGCCAGTATTCCAAAGCCAGCGACGGCTATGATCAAAAACAGCAGCACATTCAAAATCGCTGACTCTACTTCGACGGCAGCCAGCAACGCCCCCTGTTTTTGTTCCCACGTTTTGACCGAAAACTGTTGTGCTGGAAAAGCGTCTTGCAACAGCTTCAACACGACTGGGGCATCGGCATAATCCTTGAGCTTAATTTGCAATGATGAAATGGAGCGCTCTCCGGTTTCCTTCACCAACATCCCACGAACTTTTTGCAACTCTTCAAGATTGCACATCACCAGATTCGTATCATACTCAGACATCCCACTTTTGAAGATGTCGACAATCGTGGCATTGAAGTGTGCAGGAGCCGGTGGACGACCCGCCGTGATCGTGCTCAGTTTGATGTCGTCACCAGGTCGAGCCATCATGAATGTTTCCATTTTCCCGGTCGTAGGGTCTTTATACGGGTAGCTGATCAACCCTTTCCCCACATAAACTCGCGCCGGCCAGGGCTCAGAGGGGTCCGACTGTTCTTGAGTATTTGCATTTTGACTGCTCAAAAATGGGTTCGTCAAATCCAGTTCCGGTGAACTCTCGACATCCATCCCCCAGCTATCGACCTGCTTGGGAGCCTCTTCACCAGCAGGCTCTCCTCCAACGGATTCTGTCATCACGCCAGACTCTTCATGGGAGGTTTGCTGAATCATCTGCCCGTCACTCTCTTCCAGAGAGTGTTGCAAACCCGTCGTATCCAGTTGTGCGAAACTCGTATTCGAATTAAACAGTTCTTGCTCATCCTTCATCCACGCCTGACGCTCCTGCAAGATCCGCGTCTTCTCGCGTCGGTATTCTTTCGCTTCTGGGGTCAATTCCCATGTCGGCACTTGTTCATTTCGATGCGCTGCAGGCATTTCCTGATGGCCATCAACCGATGCCTGCGTATGATAACTTTCCAGATAATCCTTAAGGGGCCCAACTTCAGATTTCCCCTGAGGATCAATTCCCAATAACGTCACCGGTCGCGTGATCCACGAACCGGCATAATAGAAGTTCATCATGCCGTAAATTTCAATCGTCGGCGTCATGGCATCGATGTAATGACCGGCCGCCTGACGTGCAATCGACATCTGTAAATCAGGATCGCCGACACCATCATAGCTGTGCGTTTCCACAATAATATCAGCCAGCAAACCGTGAATCCGGTCTTTCATCTGTGTTGAAAAACCACACATCACACTGTTGACGACGATCATCGTCGCCACTCCCAGCATCACGCTGATAATACTCGCCAGAGCGATGAATCGTGTTTTCAAATAGCGTTGGCACAGCAGCAGTTTATACATAAGGTCTTCCTGTGACCTCCCTGGCTACCCCTAGAAGTTGCCGGGAATCCCCAAAATTGTCATCAATGACTGCCCAAGGTGTAACGTATCGCTCAGAATCTGGCTACGCCATTTTGAAACTTTTTCATGTTCACAGCCCACTTTTGCCTCAAGTCACCTTCGACGTTCAGACAGGTCGACATCGAGCGGACAGTTGATCGTCCCCCGCGTATGATAAATTTGGATAGTCGGATGAGAAATTCCAAATCGACACCTTAATTCTTCACTCACTTCGTCCAGAAATGCGTCGTGCTCACCTGCCGACTCCTGAGACTTGACCAAATGCACGGTCAGCGCATTTTCCGTCGTACTCATCCCCCAGACATGCAGATCCGAAACGCCGCTGACTCCCGGCAGTCCTGTCAAATAGTCCCGAATCCCCGGCAAATTCACATTCCTGGGGACTCCCTGAAGGGCTAGATGAAACGAATTCCCCAATAAGCCCAGCGTGCTCCAAAAAATCACGCCCGCAATCAGCAAACTAATCACAGGATCGACCCACACCCATCCGGTCATCCAGATAACGCCCGCCGCCAGGACGACTCCCGCGGAGACCAACGTGTCGGCCAGCATATGCAAATACGCTCCACGAAGATTGATGTCGTGCTCACTTCCGCGCACAAACAATAACGTTGTGATTCCATTGATCACAATTCCCGCCGTCGCCGTCAGCATGATCATCGGACCACCCAAAATCGACGGTTCCCAGAACCGCAAGACAGCCTCCCACACAATCGCGCCCACCGTGGCCATCAAAATCAACCCATTGGCGAGCGCCGCCAGAATCGTGGTGCTGCGATATCCATAGGTCTTGAACTCACTGGGCTTGACCGACAATAACAACACCGCCCCCCACGAAAGCAGCAGTCCCAGCACATCGCTCAGGTTATGCCCGGCGTCAGCCAGCAACATCAAGGACCCGATCCACACTCCCACCCCTAGTTCAATGCCGATATAAATCACATTGAGCGCCACCCCCCATGCAAATGCCCCACGCGTCGACGCCGAGACATGATGATGGTGGTGATCGTGGTCATGGTCATGTTGGTGGTCATGCATCAGATCAGTTTTCTTCCTCTCCGAATCCTCTCACAATCAAGCTCAAGGTGTCAACCCCCTCTCAATTGCCCCTCCTCATCTCGTCTGATATCCTATCTGTTTGCCGACTTTCTTACAGGGATGACTGCCACATGGCCACCAAATCATTCACGGACGACCTCACCACATCTCCCTCTGCTGACGAACACGCCGGTCGCATCCGTCAACTCGACCACAGCCTGATCAACAAAATTGCCGCAGGCGAAGTCATCGAGCGCCCTTCCAGTGTTGTCAAAGAACTCCTCGAGAACAGCATCGACGCCCTCGCGACGCGCATCGACCTCGACCTCGAAGAAGCCGGCAGTCGCCTGATTCGCATCGCCGATAACGGCGAAGGCATTCATCCCGACGATCTGTTACTCGCCGTTTCCAGCCATGCCACCAGTAAGATCCGCGCCGCTGACGATCTCTTCTCGGTCCACACCATGGGCTTTCGCGGCGAAGCACTTGCCTCCATCGCAGAAGTCTCAGACCTCCGTATTAAAACACGACGCCCCTCCGCCGACCATGGCATGCAACTCCACGTCATCGCCGGTAAATACGACGCCCCACAGATCTGCGGTTGCCCATCGGGTACTCAGATCGAAGTCCGCGAACTCTTCCTGAACACACCAGTCCGGCGTAAGTTCCTCAAATCCAGTGGCACAGAACTCTCGCACATCACAGAACAGTTCGCCCGCATCGCCCTTCCCAATCCACGCCTGGCGATGACACTGCGCCACAACGGCAAAATCCTCCACGACCTCCCGGCGACTGATTCCTTTCTCGAACGACTCACTGCATTTTTCGGCAAAGAGATTGCCTCTCAGTTGATTCCCGTCGAATCCGAACACAACGGCCTGCGCATGTGGGGCTTCGTCGGCCATCCCGATGTCAATAAATCCGCTCGTAAACATCAACACCTCTTTCTCAACGGCCGCTGGATTCAGGACCGCTCACTCCAACATGCCCTGACCGAAGCCTACCGCGGCCTCCTGATGGTTGGCAGGCAACCGATCGCTTATCTCATGATTGAGCTTCCCCCGACAGAAGTTGATGTCAACGTCCACCCCCAAAAATTCGAGGTGCGCTTTGTCGATGCCCAGCGTCTCTATCGACAACTCCTCTCGATGATCCGCAACCGCTTCCTGACGATGAACCTTCAGGCAAAATACCAATTCTCCAACTCCGATGGTCAACAAGCTCAAGCTCCACCAGTTTCCCTCAACTCCCCTCAACTTTTCTCGGGCCCCAACCCGCAATCGTTACGTGACGAGTTTGCCAACTGGACGACCGAGCAACTTCGATCAGCCAGTTCCATCGATCCCGTGAGTCCCGTAGGCTACGGCCGCTACACGGAATTCATCCCCTACCCCGACAACGCGCTCACCTCTCATCGCAGCCCTGAACACAATCACTCGCATACGACTTCAAACTCGCTGGATGATGCTCCCCTTCCCCAACCACATTCAACTCCTCTCCCCAGTCAGACTCCCCCGGCTCTTCAGGTCGATAACTGCTATCTCGTCATTCCCACAGGTGATGGACTGACCGTCATCGACCAGCACGCCCTTCACGAACGCATTCTCTACGAACGTCTCCGCGAACGTGTCCTCACCGGAAAAGTGGAAACGCAACGTCTGCTTGTCCCTACGACTGTCGTCTTCAGCCCTCAGGAACACCAACTCCTTCTCGACCACGCCCTCACTCTCGCCGAACTGGGGTTTGGCATCGAAGACTTCGGAGGACACATGATCGCCATGACCAGCTACCCCGTGCTCCTGCGTCGAGTCGATCTCGAACAACTCCTCAAAGACCTCGTCGAAACCTTGCGTGACTCCAATCGGAAACTTGAAACCCGCGACCTTATCGACCACCTCCTCCATTCCATGTCCTGCAAAGCCGCCGTCAAAGCCGGGCAGCGTCTCACCGACGACGAAATTCAGGCCCTCCTCGCCCAGCGACATCTCATCGACGATGCACACCACTGTCCCCACGGCCGTCCCACCATGCTCCGCCTCACCAAAGCCGACCTCGACAAACAATTCGGACGCCTTGGCTAACATCTATCGATTTTCCTCGCGAAGCTCCTCGTAAGCCGCTCTTTATCTTTAAGGGAGGGCGAACCTCCGTGTGAGCCACAACGATAGAAAACCCTCTCATTTTGTCCATTAATTCGAAATAAAATCTCATCGGCTTCCACCTATTCCCCCGATCGCGAGCATGAGAATTTGCACATCATCCTTGTCACTGCGCTACAATAGGAGTGTCTAAACGTCCCGACGGAAAAAACATCATGCGCACTCACACTCTCCCGATCATTCTCTTCCTGATTTCATACTGCCTTCCCCTCCGCGCGGCAGATCCGACTCCTGCTCCCACTTTGCACCCTGGGTATGCCCATCTCCGCCACTCCCCCTACCTCCCTCGGGAATTTTCTCAGAATGATTTTGATGCCCTGTGGATGATCTGGCCTGACGACCTCCGACAACAAGCCAAACTCATGCCTCTGCCACAACGGCGGATCATCACCATGAAGCGTTACGGGATCCTCCTTGATCCGGCTTCCCCTCCCGACGATCCTCTACCTGTCGGCTATGTCGTTGACCAAAATAACGACTGGCACATGAACTGTCTGGCCTGCCATCAAGGGAGCCTCGAAGGCAAACTCATACCAGGCCTCCCCAATCAGCAGTTTGATTTGCAGTCGCTCGCTGAAGACATGACTAAGATTAAACTTCTCCGCGGACGACTGACCAGCGTTCGTGATTTCAGTGCTCTGGCGTTCCCCATGTCCACGACCTCCGGCACAACCAACGCCGTCATGTTTGGCGTCGCGTTTGTCGCCCAGCGAAATGCAGACATGTCACTCCGCGACAATCCGCGTCCTGTCAATTTCGTTCACCACGACATGGACGCCCCACCCTGGTGGCACTACGCCCGCAAAGATCGACTCTACATCGATGGATTTTCTCCGAAATATCATCGCATTCTCATGCAGTTTTCCTTGGTGCCCACCTTCGACAAAGACCAGATCTATGCCTGGGAATCAGACTTTGTGGACATCGAAAACTATCTCTCTTCACTCCAGCCACCTACCTACCCCGGCGAGATCAACAACACTCTGGCTCGCCAGGGAGCTCACATTTTCAACGACCACTGCGCATCCTGCCACGGCACCTATAAGACTCCCTTTTCAGATGACCTCTCTGACTATTCTCAGCGAACCATTGCCATCGACGAAATCGGCACCGATCGCGTTCGCTACGACAGCATCGGACCCGAACACCGACAGTGGATCAAAGACAGTTGGCTCAGTGACTACGGACAACACCCCGTGACTCTCAATCCGACAGGCTATCTTGCCCCACCCCTCGACGGGATCTGGGCCTCTGCTCCTTATCTCCACAATGGCTCCGTCCCGACACTCTGGCATCTACTTCGTCCCGATCACAGGCCCGATCTGTGGTTTCGACACAACGACCAATACGACCACCAGCACATGGGCCTGAACATCGATACCCCCGTCACCATGCCGTCAGACATCGCTGACAAAGTGATCCAGCGGCGTTTCTTTGATACGACTCGCTTTGGCAAATCGCACACCGGCCACGACTACCCCCAAGTCCTCACTGAACCTGAAAAATCGGCACTACTCGAATACCTCAAATCACTTTGAGACCGATCCACTCAAAGCTGGCATCCGTCACTCGTTTTCATGTGAAGTGATGTTAACGCCCCTTTTTCTCCAACCGCTTCTCCAGCAGGTTTTGTAATAAACCACCCGCGGCGGCTGCACCAATATTCTTTCCAAAATCGGCCATCGCCGACAAATCCAACTGTGGCCGTTCCAGCGTCCCTCCAATCCGAATCATCATATTCTGACCATTGAGCAATCCCGCCAGCAATGGTTTGCCTTGCGTCCATTCCGGAGGAATCGGCAACGACAATGCAATATCGATCACGTGGTCATCTATCCCGACAGATCCCTGCGAAATCAGGTCGACATTTCCAATCCGATACACCAACCCCTGATGATACATCCGACCGTTCTGCATCACCAATGTCACCCGTTGTTGAGGAATACCAATCCACTGGGCTCCGGGTTGCAACAACTCACCAGCTCGACCATTGACCAGCCCCTGAAGATTTCCAAACCCGCCAAGCAACTGTTGCAACAACGGCCCCGGCCCTAATCGTCCCTCATGAAAATCAAGCGCCGCATCCAGTCGACTCTTCGATAACTGACTCACCTTCCCTTCCAGCTCTTTCATTTGAAACGAAAACGACCCCTCAATCGCTGTTGCTTCTGCAAACAGTGGAGAGACAAACTGCAACCACCGACGCGACAAATTCACATCAATCCGCGCATGGTCGACTTTCATCCCAGCAGGAATCCTGATCGTCGGATCGTTCATATCTGTTAGATTCACATCGGCCGTCAGATCGACCTTTCCATCCAGCAAATTCAATGTCGAAGGTCTGAGCGAAAGTAACTGATCATGATACTCGCTTTTCAATGTCCCTGGCCCCAACTCGAACTCTTCGTACCCCAATCGTGTCCACGCCGCCGTCAAACCGGCATCGAGCTTTTGATTGAAGTCATAACGCGTTGTCTTCGTCTGGGCATCTTCACTGACAATCCACAAAGGCCCTTTCAGCCTCACATCACTCGTCGTCAGGTTTTCAATTCGGACTTGATAACCTGACACCAGCGTCGCTACCAATCCATCCATTGTCTGACGATCGGCAGCGATCCGTCCCGTCACATCAAGATCCTGCGTGGCTGACAAATCCTTGACCGAACCAGTCAGCTCAACATTCAAATTTGCACTCTCCAGTTTTGCGACATCAAACCTCACCCCATCGTCCTGCTCATCATATCGTCCTTGAAACATCATCCGCGTCGCTTGATTGTTCCACACAACACGCCGCTCACCACTCTCTCCCTCAGAGACATTCTGAAGCTGCCAGCTTTCCAATTCACTGTTCAAATCTGTGACCAGCGTCATCGGGTCAACGTCTCCCTTGAGTGTCATACTCGGTGACACAAAAACAGAATCACCCAAATAGTCTTTGCCGGAGATTTCGAGATCTCTGACATTCAAATCCATCGAAAACCCTTTCTTTGTCTCGCCATCAGCCTTTGCAACCTCTCCCCAACTTCCCGCCACACTGCCATTCATCACCCCCCGCAATTTCAGTCCCGGCGCATAAGCATCCAGAACTGGTGCCAACAGGGTCAACGGCACTTCACCGGTCTTCGTGACAAATGTCACATCCTCTTTGACTTGCTGGTAATCCAAGCCAAACTGACCGCTCTGACCTTTGTGCTGCAAATGAAAATCTGTCACCAGCGCCAATTTCTCATCCGCTCCAGCATATTGCACGTTTGCATTCAGTCCCGAAATCTCAATTTCCTCGTTTTGAACTTGATCGACGACATGCGCCGACCCTTCCTCGACTGTCACACGAAACACTTGATCGCTGGAACCATCACCCTCCGGCGAAACCCGTTCTACAAATCGGCTCACATTGCTTCCCGACTCATCGATCACCAACGTGACGATCGGCTTGCGCACCGTCACATCGATCACATTCATTTTCGACTGCAATGCCTCCCAAGGCGTCAGGGTCAACTTCACTTGCTCGGCAGCAAAAATCTCTCCTGACGAATCCTTGACTTTCACCTGACCTAACTCAATCGGAGCATTCCAACTTAGATTCACTGCACCGATCTCGAACTCAGCATCCTTATCCGACATCATCCGATTGACCACACCCGAGAGCATCCCAGGCTGCGAGAGAATCTGTGGTAAAAAATACCCCCCTGCACACACCCCCACCACCAACACCAGGA